>CALWLO010000079.1 GCA_944381545.1 uncultured Acetatifactor sp.
TTTTTGACCGACTGGAGTATTCCCTGTCCGTTGTGGAGCCTTATGATGTAATCGTGGTGGGAGATGATGCGGCGCTGCAGTTTGCCATGGAATACCGGGCTGAGCTTTTTGACGGAATTCCCATTGTTTTTGAGGGGATAAACAATTTGGACTGGGCCATGGAACTGGCACAGGATCCTCTGATTACCGGTGTGGTAGAGGAGCTTTCGCTGGAGAAAAATATTGAGCTGGCTATGGAGCTTAAGCCTCAGGTCAAAAAGGTCATAGCCATTCTGGATGATTCCCTGACGGGTCAGGCAGAGCGGGAGAATTTCTACAGGGTGCAGGCGCTGTATCCGGAGCTGACCTTCGGGGAGATCAATGTATCGGACTGCAGTACATCCGAGCTACGTACCCGGTTGTGGCAGCAGCAAGAGGATACCATACTGATCTTTATTGTCATGACGGAAGACAAAAGCGGGAAAAAGTATACCAATCTGGAGGCTGTTCATACCTTGGTGGACTATGCCAATATCCCGGTGATGCGGATGGTGGATAGTGCAGTGGAAGAGGGGCTTCTGGGCGGTTATGTGGTTTCCATGAAAAATTCCGGGCTAATTGCCGGGCAAATGGCAACTTCGATTATTGAGGGGACGGATCCGGCACAGATTCCGTTGGCAGACAGCCCCAATATGTATTATATTAATGAAGAAGTCATGAGAAAGTATTCTCTGGATCTGCAAAAGCTTCCGGCAGAAACAGAGATCGTGAATCACCGGATTACTTTTTGGGAGCGACATGAAAACATAATCATACCGATGTTGATCCTGATACTGGCTATGGCGGCGATCCTGGGAGTGGTACTCTATGATAATCTGCGCCGCAGGAAGCTGATGGATGAATTGGAAGGCGCCCGGAGTATTATGGAAGCGGCCTCCCAGCATGACTTCCTCACAGGGCTTCATAACCGCAGTAAGTTTGTGGCGGATCTGACCCAGGTCATTGAGCAGGAGATCCCCTGCACCGTATTTATGCTTGATATAGATGATTTTAAACACATAAATGATGTATACGGACATATAGCAGGGGATGAAGCGCTGAAGCAGGTGGGCGCCCGGATGAAGGCCATGCAGTCCCAGATCCTGACTCCATACCGCTATGCGGGGGATGAATTTATTATCATCCTTCTCAGCGAGCAGGCAAGGATCGTTGAGAAAACGGCATACAGCTGCAGACGGATATTTACAGACGATTTTATCATCCGGGGGACAAAGAGAAAGGTTACCGGCAGCATCGGTATAGCCTCCTACCCCAAAGATGCGGATACTATGGAAAAGCTGATTATATGTGCGGATAAGGCAATGTATCAGGTAAAGAAGAGCGGTAAAAACAAATTTGCCTTCTATGGACAGGAAGCAGAAGGAACTTCATGAGAAAGGGATGGGTGGAGACTACTATGTTCAGTCAATTATTTGGAAAGTATCTGGTAGAAAAAAACATCATCAGCTCTGCGGATTATCAAGCTGCGATAGAGAGGCAGCTTGATGTCAGAGTGAAGCTGGGAACCATAGCCGTGGCAGAGGGACTGCTGACAGAAGCACAGGTGGAAGCGCTGAACAAGCTGCAGATGCAGTTTGATAAGAGGTTCGGGGATCTGGCAGTAGAAAAGGGCTATCTGACACAGGAACAGGTACAGATGCTGCTGAAGAAGCAGGGGAATCCCTATATGCAGTTTTTGCAGGTATTGCTTGAACAGGGTAAGGTCAATGTTTCTCAGATGGATGCGCAGCTCAGCGCATTTCAGAAAGAAAAGGGATTTTCAGATGCGGACATGACCGCTTTGAAAAACGAGGATTTTGATGCCTTGGTTTCTATATTTGCTTTTTCTTCCAGGCCTTTTGTCACGGAACTGGCAGGCTTGGTGGTGCGGAATCTGAACCGTTTTGTCACCAGGGATTTCTATATAGGACAGATCCGCCATGTGGAGCAGATGAAATACCGGTATCTGGCTGGGCAGCGGGTCGCCGGAGATTATATTCTGTATATGGCCTTTGCGGAGGAAGAGGATAACGGAGGCTTTACCACATTGGCTTCCGCTTTCGCCGGAGAGAAGTTTGAGCAGGTCAATGGGGATGTATATGATGCGGTATGTGAGTTTATCAACTGCAGCAATGGTCTGTTTGCTTCCGATGTCAGCAGCAAGGGTATCAATCTGGATATGGAGCCTACCTTTGCCTATGAGAATCAGAAGTTAAGCGGTAAGGTATATGCACTGCCCATCTATATTGAGAATCATAAGCTGCAGCTGCTGATTGCCGTGGACAGTAAGGTGGAGCTTGGACAGAAGCCTTATGAATTGGATACAGAGATCCGGGAGGGCAGTCAGAATACCGAAAATGCCAAGGGTACTGTCTTGGTTGTGGATGACTCCAAGATGTCACGTAAGATGCTGCGGACCATTCTGGAAGAAGAGGGCTATGTGGTCATTGCAGAGGCGGGCAATGGGGAAGAGGGTGTGGAAGCGTATAAGAAGTATCACCCCACCGTGGTTACACTGGATATTACTATGCCGAGGCTGGATGGTATCGGCGCTCTGAAAGAAATCATGGCTTATGACAGCAGCGCCAGAGTGGTGATGATCACGGCAGCGGGGCAGCAGCAGAAGATTATCGACGCGCTGAAGCTGGGAGCACAGAAGTTTATTACAAAGCCCTTTGAGCAGAGCGAGGTGCTTGCAACAATACATTCCTTAATGAAATAAAATAAAGGATATTTTGTTATTCGCTTCCATACAATAAAGAAGAAGCAGGCGGGCAGGGAAGCGGTTGGAGAGTATGGAAGTCATTATGGGATGGGCGGTTCGGATGGGAGCCGGTGTGGGAATTTTTCTGTATGGGCTTCATCTGATCAGCGGATATCTGGAGGAACTGGCGGGCCCGGTGATGGAAAAGGGGCTGCGGAAGCTAACCGGAAATGTGTGGATCGGCGCATTGACCGGAACAGTCATTACCGCACTGGTGCAATCCTCCACTGCCATTACGGTAATGACAGTCAATCTGGTGGATAAAGGGATGATGCCCCTGGAGCAGGCGGCGGGAGTGATCCTGGGCGCAAATATCGGTACGGCCACCACAGGCCTGATGGCAGTATTGCCAATCCGTTCCCTGGCACCGCTGCTTTTGCTGGGAGGGGCCGTGCTGGTGCTGGGAACAGATGTGGCTGCTTATCGGATACATAGAAATGTCCGCAGGCATGGGGGCAATGCCCGGGGTGACACTGTGGCTTTGTGCAAGCGAAGCAGGACGGTGGGAGCCGTGAGTATGGGGCTGGGGATGCTGCTGCTGGGGATGGAGCTGATGCAGGCGGCTATGGCGCCCTATCGCACTTCACCGGCATTCATGCAGTTGATGTCCGGACTGGGGCATCCCCTGGCGGGGGTATTGGGCGGCGCCGCTTTTACAGCAATTATCCAATCTTCCTCCGCTTCGGTGGCTATCCTGCAGTCCATGGCTGCTGAAGGGATTGTGGGCATACGGCAAAGCTCCTATATTGTCTGTGGTCAGAATATCGGCACCTGTGTCACTGCATTGTGGGCCAGTGCCCGATTAAGCCCGGCTGCCCGCAGCTGTGCCCGGCTGCATTTGCTGATTAATTTGCTGGGAACCGGAATTTTTCTGGCTGTTGATTCGATTTTTCCCCTGACGCTCTGGATCAGTTCCTGGACACCTGGGAGAGAGGCTCTTCAGATTGCGAATCTGCACTTGTTTTTTAATCTGGCTTCAACGGCGCTGCTTCTGCCCTTCAGCCGGCTGCTGGTAAAGATTTCTCTTTTTTTTCCTAAATTTACTCTTTACAACTTACGCAAAAAGGGCTATGATAAAACGTAGATAATACGTTGATGGGAAGAGTACCGTGTGAAAGATCTCAGAGAGGGCTGCTGCGGCAGATACCGTAGGGTGAAAGCGGCCTGGTTGGAAGCGTGGGAAGACCGCCCCGGAGTGGCTCTAATGAAGCCCGCAACTCTGCGTTACGGAGAAATGAAGTGGCTGAAAGCTGCTGCATCAGCAGGCTTTTGGCAATAAGGGTGGAACCGCGTATTTACGTCCCTTGCGATGACGGATGTCATTGCAGGGGACTTTTTGTCGCTTATGCGACCCGCCGCAGGCGGAGAATCCTGCAAAGCGGGATTCTTTCTGGTTCGGCAAAAATGAGCCGGGAGGACGATTCCGCAGCTGCGGTACTTGACTAAGGAAAGGAGAGCGTATGAAAGAAAAACTGACAGAATGGAAAAAACGCTGTTTTGTGGGAGAATTGACCGTGCCAAAGGTAACGCTCTGGCTGATCGGAGCAACCTGTCTGCTGGCGGGAATCGTATACGGCTTAAAGTCGGCTCCCATGACTCACGGGATGATGATCGGCAGCAACAACGGGAACAATAATGGAAACAACTGCGGCGCAGAGTCGAAAGAAAGCTGTGAAGAGGTGAAGGAGGAAGAGGTATGAAAATTACGTTAAAGGATGGCTCAGTAAAGGAATATGCAGAGAATAAGAGCGTCTATGACATTGCATTAGATATCAGTGAGGGTCTGGCAAGGGCGGCCTGCTGTGCCAGGGTAAACGGTGAAGTGGTGGATCTGCGTACCATAGTGGACGGCGACTGTGAACTGGCGATCTGTACAGCCAGGGATCCCGAGGGACTGGCGGCTTTAAGACATACGGCATCCCATGTGCTGGCAGAGGCGGTAAAGAGAGTGTTCCCCGAGGCTAAACTGACCATCGGCCCCAGCATTGAGGAAGGCTTTTACTATGATTTTGATCATGAAGCGTTTTCCAGAGAGGATTTGGACAGACTGGAAGCAGAGATGAAGAAAATTATTAAGGAAGGCGCTCGCCTGGAGAAGTTTTTGCTGCCCAGGGAGGAAGCGATTCGGTTCATGGAAGAGAAGGGCGAGCCTTATAAGGTGGAACTGATTCGGGAATTGCCGGAGGATGCAGAGATTTCTTTTTACAGACAGGGGGATTTTGTGGATCTGTGTGCAGGCCCTCATCTGATGAATACCAAAGGTGTGAAGGCGTTCAAATTGACATCTTCTTCCATGGCTTATTGGAGGGGAGATTCCAATAAGGCCCGTCTGCAGCGCATCTACGGCACTGCTTATGGCACAAAGGAGGAGTTGGCAGCGCATCTGGAGCGCATGGAGGATGCGAAGCGCCGGGATCATAATAAGCTGGGCCGTGAGATGGAGCTTTTTACCACAGTGGATGTGATCGGTCAGGGCCTGCCCCTGCTGATGCCCAAGGGTGCAAAGATGATTCAGACCATGCAGCGCTGGATCGAGGATCTGGAGGATAATGAATGGGGCTACATCCGCACCAAGACGCCGCTGATGGCGAAGTCCGATCTGTACAAGATTTCCGGTCACTGGGATCACTATAAAGACGGTATGTTTGTCATGGGTGATGAGGAAAAGGATAGGGAAGTATTTGCCCTGCGTCCCATGACTTGCCCGTTCCAGTATTATGTATATAAAGCGACACAGCATTCTTATAGGGATCTGCCCCTGCGTTACGGAGAAACCTCTACACTTTTCAGAAATGAGGATTCCGGTGAAATGCACGGACTGACCAGGGTGCGTCAGTTTACAATTTCCGAGGGACATCTGATCGTCAGACCGGATCAGATGGTAGAAGAGTTTAAGGGATGCCTGGCGCTGGCAAAGTACTGCCTGCAGACTCTGGGGGTGGAAGAGGATGTGACCTATCACCTTTCCAAGTGGGATCCCGATAACCGGGAAAAATATATCGGAGAGCCTGAGGTTTGGGAGGAGACCCAGCAGCATATGCGGGATATCATGAACGAGCTGCAGATCCCTTATGTGGAGGATGTGGGCGAAGCCGCTTTCTATGGCCCTAAGATCGATATTAACGCCAAAAACGTATACGGCAAAGAGGATACCATGATTACGATTCAGTGGGATGCTCTGCTGGCGGAGCAGTTTGATATGTATTATATTGATCAGAATGGAGATAAGGTACGTCCTTATATCATCCACAGGACTTCCATGGGCTGTTATGAACGCACTCTCGCATGGCTGGTGGAAAAATATGCCGGCAAGTTCCCTACCTGGCTGTGTCCGGAGCAGGTGAGAGTGCTGCCCATTTCGGAAAAATATGAAGCCTATGCGCAGTCTGTCCGCCGCCAGCTAAAGGCTAACGGTGTACTGGCGGAGGTGGACAGCCGCTCGGAGAAGATCGGCTTTAAGATCCGCGAGGCGCGCCTGGCAAAGGTACCCTATATGCTGGTAGTAGGCGAGCAGGAGGAGGCGGATGGAACCGTATCCGTCAGAAGCCGTTTTGCCGGAGATGAAGGCCAGAAGCCCCTGAAAGACTTTATCGGGCAGATCTGTGAGGAAATCCGTACGAAGGCCATCCGCAGGGAAGAAGTGGCGGAGAAGCAAGGTTAGCTGCGAAGCAGCGGGAAAGCACCGCAGGTGCGGCTCTGCGAATGGCGCAGGCGCAGCTGTTACGGAGTAAGAAGAAAACAGAAATGAATAAAAACCGTTTCATCTGTTCATACTGATGAGGGAAGCAACAATATCCCTGATGAAAAGCGATTATGCCGGATGCCGGTAACAGCTGGGGACTGCTGGCGGTGAGCGCCGACGGTTTTCGGAGAACCCGGCGCCTGGCATGGAATGGAGGAAGCGATGACGGATTTAAGGTGTACTGTGGAAAATTGTGTGTACAACAAGGATGAGCTGTGCTCTAAGGGAGATATTATGGTAGGCGGCAAGCATGCCTGTTGTGAAAGTGAGACCTGCTGCGAAAGCTTTGTAGCGAGAAAGGGCTGCAGCAACGCTTACAACAGCGGCAGCTGTCACCCTACCAGCAATATCAGCATTGACTGTGAAGCTGCCCATTGTACTTATAATGAGAATTATAAGTGCGCAGCAGAGCATGTGGATATTCAGGGCTGTGGTGCATGCGACTGTAAGGAGACGCTGTGCGCAACCTTTAAGGAAGCATAGCTTTTTTCTGGCCGGCAGAAGGCCCGCTTTAGCGGTGCTGAAGCCGGCGGTACATAATCAGAATTAATTTCGATGTTGGGAACCCTTGAAAACAGAGGACTCCCAGACAGGAATAAAAATAAATCGCCAGCAAAACAAACGAAAAATCAATGTTTTTCGGGCATGTGACCAGAGAAAACCGGAAAATGCGACTATCCGTTCTGAAAACCTCAAATAAGCATGAAAATAAAGAAGAAAAGCCACCTTTCACTCCCCAAAAGGAGTATAATGTAAGTACCACCAAACATTAGAAAGGAGCTTTTCTCATGAACATTATACCACAGATGAACCTGTTTGAAGAGAGTGATTTTGAAAATCTTGGAGATTTAGAGACTGCAGATGGTTCTGACGGCACTGGATGACGGGGAACTGATCCATAAGTTATACCGGATACGTGGAAAAGGGAGGAATGACTGGTCCTGCGAAGCCATGTGGAATTCCTTTATTGCCAGCTTCCTGTTCGAACATGAGACGGTGGAAAGTCTATTACGGGAGCTTTGCAGGAATAAACAGCTCCGTACACTTTGTGGATTTGAACCGAAAGCAGTAAAGCAGAAGGATGGCAGCATTAAAATTTACGTAGCGCCGTCCGCAAGCGCTTATTCGAAGTTTCTTAAAAATCTGATGTCCTGTCAGGAAAAGCTGGAAGAGATGTTCACAGGACTGGTTCTGTACATGTACCGGAACTTGGAACATTTTGGCGAGATCCTGATGGTGGACGGAAAAGCGATCCAGAGTTTTGGGACAAAAGCAAGCAAAAACCAAAAGAGCGGCGGGCGAGGGGAGCATGAAGCGGACTGGTGCCAAAAGCAGTACAGTACAAGCGGTCCCAATGGGGAATCCGTCATCAAAACCAAGAAATGGTTTGGGTTCCGTCTGCACCTGATAGCGGATGCAACATACGAAATACCAGTTGCATTTACAGTGACCAAAGCGTAGAAATTAATTCAATCAAAAAAGTATTGACATTTCTGCAGATCTCTGATATTATAACTTAGCATGTAAAGCACAGACAACCAAGCAGAGTATCCACTCTCACCTTACGGCGGCAGGGCTAGTAAGTGTTAATAAAGGAAAGATCAAAAACAGCCTGCAGATGGTACTGCGGATGTTTTGGCAGATTGGACTTTTAGGTGGATAGTTATGCTATCCACTTTTATTTTCTTATGGAGGGTAAAGCCATTAGCGAATTATTTATTAACGAACAAATCAGGGATCGGGAAGTACGAGTGATCGGTGAAAATGGCGAACAGCTGGGTATTATGTCTGCCAGGGAAGCAATGGCATTGGCAGAGGAGGCAGGCGTAGACCTGATTAAGATTGCACCCACGGCTAAGCCGCCTGTTTGCAAGATTGCAGATTACGGGAAGTATCGTTATGAGCAGGCACGCCGGGAGAAGGAAGCGAGAAAAAAGCAGAAGGTTATTGAGATCAAGGAGATCCGGTTATCGCCCAATATTGATACGAATGACCTGAATACGAAGGTTAGTGCTGCCAGGAAGTTCTTGAGCAAGGGTGACAAGGTAAAGGTGACCCTGCGGTTCAGAGGCCGCGAGATGGCGCATATGAACAGCAGCAAGCATATTCTGGATGATTTTGCAGAAAGTCTGACCGATATTGCCGTGGTAGAGAAGGCTCCCAAGGTGGAAGGCAGAAGTATGACCATGTTTTTAACTGAGAAGCGGTAAGCCCATTAGTTAAAATAGATTCATTAAAAGTTTAGGAGGAAACCGTTATGCCCAAAATGAAGACAAGCAGATCAGCAGCTAAGCGTTTTAAAGTGACTGGAACAGGTAAGTTAAAGAGAAATAAGGCTTACAAGCGCCATATCTTAACCAAGAAGACTACTAAGAATAAGAGAAATCTTAGAAAGCCTGCAATCACGGATGCAACCAATGTAAAGACAATGAAGAAGATTTTACCTTATTTATAACAGGTTAGGAGGAGATTAGATATGGCAAGAATTAAAGGTGGCTTAAATGCTAAGAAGAAGCATAATAGAGTATTAAAGCTGGCGAAAGGCTACAGAGGAGCCAGAAGCAAGCAGTATAGAGTAGCTAAGCAGTCCGTTATGCGGGCGCTTACCAGTTCCTATGCAGGCAGAAAAGAGAGAAAGCGTCAGTTCAGACAGCTGTGGATCGCCCGTATCAATGCGGCAGCAAGGCTGAATGGCTTATCTTACAGCAGATTCATGTACGGTCTGAAGTTAGCAGGCGTAGAGATGAACCGTAAGATGTTGGCTGAGATGGCAGTAAACGACGCAGAGGGCTTTACCACCCTGGCAGAGCTGGCGAAATCCAAATTGGCGTAAAAAATGGTAAGCTGTAAAATTCAAGAGGGAATTTTACAGCTTATTTTAAATTCTGTATTTACAAGGACTGCAAGGCATGTTATAATACATTTTGCTAGAGGCGTGTTCCTATTTGGGCAATATGCCAAGCAAAGCTTGCGATATGCATAGGGAGTAATATGCAGATATGGTTCATCGGTAGAACGCTAGCTTCCCAAGCTGGAAAGGCGGGTTCGACTCCCGTTATCTGCTTTTTTAAAAGCCGCAAACACAATGGTTTTTCAGTAAAATCAAGGGTTTGCGGCTTTTTGATGCGAGATTATTTTAAAAATCCATTGACGATCTGGGCCTCAGCCTCTTCTTCTGTCAGTCCCAGGGTCATCAGCTTGATGATCTGATCCCCGGCAATCTTGCCGATAGCCGCTTCATGGATCAGCTCGGCATCCAGGTGGTTGGCAGTGATTTCCGGGATGGCGCTGATTTTGGCATTGTCCATAATGATGGCATCACACTCGGAGTGACCGGCACATCTGTTGTTGCCGTTAATCTTGGACAGGAACAGCTGCCGGGAGTCGTCCCTTGCCACCGACCGGGAGATCACATTGGCGCTGGAGCCTTCCCCGTTCAGATCCACATCAAAAGAGGTCTCTGCGTACTGCTTGCCGTGGGTCATCAGCTTTTCCGTCACAATGAGCTTGGCGCCGTCAGACAATGTGGCCTTGGTGGAACGCTTGGTGGAGTCTACTCCGCGGATCTGCACGGTTTCCAATTCCATAAAGCTGTTTTCGCCCAGTTCCACCACAGTCTCGGGATTCATGACCCGTTCTCCGGTGCCTTCCCCGGATCCGTAGTGCTTTTCCACATATCTGACATGGGAGTTTTTGCCGATATAGAAGGAGTGGATACCGTCATGTCTGGACATCTGGTCGCCGCTGTTATGGATACCGCAGCCGGCTACGATGGTAACATCACAGTCGTCCCCTACATAGAAATCGTTATAGACCATCTCGCTTAAGCCACTCTGACTTAAAACCACAGGTATGTGTACGCTTTCCTTCTTGGTGCCGGGCTTTATGACGATGTCAATGCCGGATTTGTCCGTCTTGGTAACAATATCAATATGTGCAGTAGTATTGCGGGCTACGGCTTCTCCGTTGGCCCGGATATTATAGGCGCCTGCAGGCATTTCATGCAGTCCCGCAACCTGTTCTAACAGTTCCTTTTGTATGACATCCATTTCCTTTACCTCCTATTCCTGTACTTCCTTATAGAAGCGGCAGCTGCCGGTATCCTGCAGCAGCTCGGGCAGGATGTTCTCCCTGCTGCCCTGGGCTTTCACCTGTCCATCAGCGATCACCACGATTTCATCCGCAATATTCAGTATCCGCTCCTGGTGGGAGATGATGATGAGGGAACGATCAGAGTCGGTGTTGTGCAGTTCCTCAAACACCTTGATCAGATTGTTGAAGCTCCACAGATCGATGCCGGCTTCCGGCTCGTCAAATACGGACAGCGGTGTATTCCGGGCCAGGATGGTAGCGATCTCAATCCGCTTTAACTCCCCCCCGGAAAGACTTGCGTCCACATCCCGGTT
>CALWLO010000080.1 GCA_944381545.1 uncultured Acetatifactor sp.
TCAATGGTAGAGCACTCGGCTGTTAACCGAGTTGTTGTAGGTTCGAGCCCTACTCGGGGAGTTCGGCAGTTAGGAAATTAACTGCATAGATTTCCATTATAAATCCGGCTCCATGGTCAAGCGGTTAAGACATCGCCCTTTCACGGCGGTAACACGGGTTCGATTCCCGTTGGAGTCATTAGGTTTGTTGATACAAACTTATGCTATGCGAGTCCCGTAAGGGTTGCGGACCTTTAGCTCAGTTGGTTAGAGCAACCGGCTCATAACCGGTCGGTCCTGGGTTCGAGTCCCCGAAGGTCCATTACAATAATTCCATTATTTGGCCCAGTGGCTCAGTTGGTTAGAGCGCCGCCCTGTCACGGCGGAGGTCGTCGGTTCGAGTCCGATCTGGGTCGCTAAAGTTGCTTAGGAGTGATCTTAGGCAATTTTTTTGTTTCTGATAATTTATTTTATTTTTACAGGTGCCCTTTTCCTTAAAGAATAGGAGATCCATAGCTGGATTGCGGTAAAGCTTTTTAATCCTTTTACCATATCCAGAAGTTTTGTGTTATAATGAGGTATATGAAATGCCATAGCGCACAGCGGATTCAGCAGACGAATCGCAAAATAATAAGCAAAGAGGGAGTTCGGCAAGGCGGAGCTTCGATTAAGGAGGTTAGGATGAAAATGATAGATATGACCTGTCCAAAATGCGGGGCGACGATGAAGCCGGATCTGGATAAGAGGAAAGCGGTATGTGAGTATTGCGGAAATACTGTTCTGCTTGAGCAGGAAGACACCATGGAGGAGATTCGTGCAAAAGCGCAATCCAGGGCATATGGGTACCACAAAGGCAGATTGGCAGCGGAAGAGGAGGCCTCTAAAAGGAAAAAGCACCGCAGCATCAAAATTGTTGCGATAATCGTCGGCGCATTTGTACTGATTGAAATGCTTTCTTTCCTGATCGTAGAGACGGCAAAGCCCAAAATCAATCCATTTGATTACCTTGAAGTGTCTTTCCGGGGAGTGGACGGGAAAGGTGAGGTGGTACTGAATGTGGTAAACCCGGCTGAAAATATAGATACCGGCAGTATAAAATTTACTGTCTCCAAGGATGACTATTTGATGCAGGGCGAAACCGTCAGCATCAGTGCCGCAAGTACGGAGTACCGTTTTACAGAAGATAAGCGGATTTATACAGTAGAGGGCTTGGACGAGTATTTAAAGGATCTGGATAATCTTTCGGAGGAAGCCCTGGATACGATTCATACAAGAGCAGAGGCCGGGCTTAAGCTGAATCTGGAAAACGTGAAAGAGCGAGGAATTCTGACGGAGATGAGCCCGGTAAAATTATTCCTGATTACGGACGGGAAACAGGCCAATAGGCTGTATGATGTTTTTGAAATACACCTTACGACTTCAGCAGGGGAGAAAACCTGTTATGTGGTAACCTATTTTAAGGATGTGATTGTACGGGAAGGTGAACAGGTATCGATTGAGATGTCCGGCGGTATGTATACTGGAAATCTTTATTCGGTGGAAAACTGGCTTTATATCATGGCATACGATTCTCTTGAAGAGGTTCGTGCAGAGATTCTTACGAATCAGGACAGCTATATGGAGTTAAAAGAATTGGATTTATAAGCAGGCCGGGATTGGTTCCGGTCCCGGATAAGGGTAAAGCGGGAGCGTGTTGAGACGGTGAAGTCATGAATGCCCGTAAAAGAATAGACAACTGTTCATATGTACATAATGTTAGGAATAGGCATGGAAAGTGCGGGTCAGGAGGATCAAGATGGCTGTGACAGAAAAAATCTTTTATAATGGCGACATCCTTACCATGGAGGATCATCTGGAAGCGGAGGCCGTTTGGATAAAAGACGGCAAAATAGAAGCATTGGGAAGTAAAGAGGCGATCCTGGCGTTAAAAACGGAGGAAACTGAGCTGGTGGATCTGCAGGGCAAAACGCTGATGCCTGCTTTTATTGACGCCCATAGTCATATCTCGGCACTGGCCCAGACGCTGGCATTGGTCTCCTTAAGTGAATGCAGGAGCATTGAAGAGATCATCGATAAATTAAAGGCATTCCGGGAGAGCAGAGAGCTCCCGGACGGAAAATGGATTGTAGGATTTGGCTACGACCATAATTTTCTGGCGGAAAAAAGGCACCCGGACAGATTTGATCTGGATCAGGTATCGGAGGTTAATCCGGTTCTGATTTCCCATGTATCGGGACATATGGGGATCGTGAATTCCCTGGGCCTGGAGACATTGGGCATCCGTGAAGATACCCCAGATCCGGCAGGGGGCCGCTACGGGCATGTGGAAGGAACAGCCCGGCTGAACGGATATCTGGAAGAAAGCGCCTTTATCAATCAGGCCAAAGGGATTATGAAGCCGGAGATCGAGGAGCTGGCAAAAGCCGTGCAGGCAGCGCAGGATATATACCTGACAAATGGAATCACCACAGTCCAGGAGGGGCTGGCCGGGAAAAGAGATCTGGAAGTATTAGCATATGCGGCTGAAAATCAGAAACTGAAAGTGGATGTGGTAGCCTATCTGGATCTGGCCCAGGAGGAGCTTCTGCAGGAGGAAAACAGCCCGTATCTGAAAAAGTATCAAAACCACCTGAAAATAGGAGGCTATAAATTGGTATTGGACGGTTCTCCCCAGGGAAAAACGGCCTGGCTCACGAAGCCTTATGAGGGAGAGGAAAGCTATCGGGGAAATCCCACTCATGCCGATGCCTATGTAGAGCAGAGTGTCCGAAAGGCTTTACAAGAGAACCGGCAGCTGCTGACGCATTGCAATGGGGATGCCGCTGCAGATCAGTTAATTCATGCCTTTCAAAAAGCGGCGCAGGAGTATCCCATTCGGATAAGGCCGGTGATGATACATGCACAGACAGTCAGAAACGATCAGATACAGGAGATGAAAAGAATGGGGATGATCCCCTCATACTTTGTTGCCCATGTTTATTATTGGGGAGATATCCATATGCAGAATTTGGGAGAGCGGGCTTATCATATCAGCCCTGCCGGGACAACAGCAAGGGAAAAGCTTGTGTTTACTCTGCATCAGGATACACCGGTAATTGCACCGAATATGCTGGAAACCGTCTGGTGTGCGGTAAACAGAATGACCCAAAGCGGAGTATGTCTGGGAGCGGAGGAAAGAATTGGCGTGTATGACGCCCTGAAAGCGGTAACTGTCAATGCAGCTTATCAGTATTTTGAAGAAGAGAGTAAGGGCAGTATTGCAGAGGGGAAGCAGGCGGATCTGATTATTCTGGATCGTAATCCGTTAAAAACAGATCGGGCAGACCTGAAAAATATCAGGGTATTGGAGACATACAAGGACGGCCTGCGGGTATGGAGCAGCCGACAGAATTGCGGCTATAGGGAGGAAAAGGATAATGATCAGAGTCACTGTATGGAATGAGTATGTGCATGAACAGGAATATGAAAATATCCGGGCAGTATACCCGGAGGGGATTCACGGCTGTATTGCCGGTTTTCTTGGGAAAGATCCCGGGCTGCAGATCAGAACGGCCACCTTTCAGGAGCCGGAGCATGGACTGACAGAAGAGGTGCTGACGCAGACGGATGTGCTGATCTTCTGGAGCCATGCCAGGCAGGAGGAATTTCAGGATCAGGTGGCAGAGCGGATCCAGCGCCATGTACTCCAGGGGATGGGACTGATTGCCCTGCATTCCGCCCATTACAGTAAGGTGATGAAGCGTCTGCTTGGTACCAGCATGACGCTCAGATGGCGGCACGGAGACCGGGAGCGTCTGTTTGTGACCGCCCCGGGACATCCGATAGCAGCAGGTCTGCCTGCTTATTTCGAGATCCCTCAGGAAGAGATGTATGGGGAATATTTCGATATCCCCAAGCCGGATGATGTGATCTTTACCGGCTGGTTCGCCGGTGGGGAGGTCTTTCGCAGCGGCTGTAGTTTTACCCGGGGGCTGGGCAGGATTTTTTATTTTCAGCCGGGACATGAGGAGTATCCGGTATACCATATGGAGCCGGTTCAGCAGATCATACATAATGCGGTAAATTGGTGTGCGCCCACGCTGCGACGCAGCGGCAGTCCTGACTGCACGCAGGTGAAGCAGCCTCTGGAGAAGACCTGCTGAGCCTGTGAATCGGTTTATCAGGAGGCATATGCAGAAAGGGAAAGTGAGGATATGCAGATATCTGTATTTTATGACCATATTACCCAGGCCGGAGAGCAGACGGGACGGAGCCTTTCTTCCCTGCTGAAGGCATGTAAAGAATGGGGGATTGACGGCCTGGAGATCAACTATACCCAGCTGAAAAAAGGAGGCCTTTGGCTGTTCCGATCTTTCCGCCGGGCCGGGCTGAATATCAGCTGTATTTATGAATTTTATGATTTTACCCATGATGGGGATCCGAGCCGGGCGAAGAAGCATGTGGATCTGGCAGCCAAGGTGGGAGCGAAAAAGGTACTCATCGTGCCGGGTTTTCTGGAGGAGCAGGAGGCCCGGGAGCTGAATGCCTGCAGTCAGGATCAGTCCGCCGTTTCACGCTTTATGGAGAGCCATGCCTCCAGCTGCCGGGTGCGGGACGCTCTGAGGGAGCTGGCTGTTTACGGCTGGGAAAAGGGAGTGAAGGTCACTTTGGAGGACTTTGACGGATATGCCTCGCCCTGCGGGGGGAGATATGCGCTGAAATGGCTGATGGATCAGGTGCCGGGACTGGGATATACGCTGGATATGGGAAATTTTGCATACAGTGATGAGGATGTAACGGAAGCTTATGAGCTGCTGAAGTCCCATGTCGTCCATGTACACTGCAAGGATCGGGGTATAGAAGCGCAATTTCAGTTGAAGGAGCCTGGCGGGAAAATGACGGGACAGGCCGGAGAACGGACAGAAAAGGCGCAGCAGCACCGGTACTGCAGGGGGCTGGCCTGTGTGCCTGTGGGCGGTGGATATCTGCCGATCAGAGAACTGGTGGAAAAGCTGAAAGCCGAGAACTATGACGGTTATCTGGCGATTGAGCATTTTGACGCACCGGATCAGATGGATTATATCCGTCAGTCAGCAGAGTTTCTGAAAGGGTTATGCTAGAGAGGATATATCTGTGAAAAGGCTGAAAAAAGCAAAAAAAAGAATATTTGAAATATTACAGATTGAAAACAATTCGGACACGCTCAGCCTGATGTTTGATATTCTCATCGTATGCGTGATCGTGCTGAATATTGTGGTTACGTTCTGCCAGACCTTTACCCAGCTGGCCGCATATGCAGAGGTCATGCATGGGCTTGAATGGATTACCATTATGATCTTTACAGTAGAATATCTATTAAGGATCTGGACGGCAGAATATCTGTATCCCCAGAGGGGAAAGTGGATGGCCAGGCTGAAGTTCATCCTATCCTTTTACGGTCTGGTGGATCTGTTGACCATATTGCCCTATTTTCTGCCCTTTATTTTTTCCAGCGGTGCGGTGGCTTTCCGCATGCTCCGGGTGGTGAGGATCCTGCATCTGTTCCGGATCAACGCCAAATATGACGCCTTTAATGTGATCACAACTGTTTTGAAAGAAAAGCGCAATCAGCTGATGTCCTCCATCTTTTTGATCATGATTATCATGCTGGCTTCTTCACTGTGTATGTACAGTCTGGAGCATGAGGTTCAGCCGGAACATTTTCCCAATGCTTTTTCCGGTATCTGGTGGTCAGTTTCCACACTTCTGACAGTGGGGTACGGGGATATCTGCCCGGTGACGGTGGGAGGGCGGATCATGGCTATCGTGATTGCTTTCCTGGGAGTAGGGATGGTGGCAATCCCAACGGGTATTATTTCCGCCGGTTTTGTGGAGTATTATACCCGGATTAAAAACGGAGATGTGACAAGACTGGATGCGGATTTTGTGTCTTTGGAGATTACGGCAGGGCATCCTTATGCAGGGCTGCCGCTCAAGGAGATCACTCTGCCTCAGGGCTTATATGCTGCCGCTGTTCTGCGGGATAAAGAAGTGCTTGCTCCAAACGGGAAGCTGGAACTCTGCGCAGGGGATCTGCTGGTGCTGGGAAGCACGAGCCGCCGACGGATAGAGGCTGGCGTGGAGGAGATCACACTGGCTGCAGGGCATCCCTGGATCGGGCAGCAGATCGGCGATCTGGAGATTTCCCGGCGCAGCTATGTGATCATGTTAAAACGGGGCAATAAGAATATTCAGCCCAAGGAAGATACATGGATCAAAGAAAAGGATGTGCTCCTTATCTATCATCAGTAACTCCTTTTTTGCCTTTTTTAGCGGAAGCTCTTGATCCAGTTGATCAGAGAGTCATGGTACACATTGGCGGTCACATCCCGGCGCATCTGCTCTGTGATGGGGCCGTTTTTACTCATGATCGCCAGGATAGCTTCCTGAAGTCCGGCGATCCTTCCCTGTTCAAAGGCCTCGTCCAAGGAAGCCTGGGCGGGAGCTACAGAAGGAGCTACCGCAGCGGTCTGCACCTGAACGCCGGTATCCATGATTTTTGCCGGATCACTTCCGCAGGCTCTGGGACTTAACTGTCCGTCTTGAGGATTCTTCGGATTCTGCAGCTCGCCGACAGGCTTTTCTTCTCCTTCCCGCAGGGGCAGCCAGATCTCTCCGGAGCAGCCGGGAATCGTTATGGTGATCTTAGCGTCCTGCGCCGTAACCTGTATCCCGGACAGAGCGCCCACATAGGCGGGAGCGCCGCCGGCGGGGAGAGTCAGGGTGGCTGCGTTATCATCGTTATTTACTGCCACCAGTACAGTTTCCTCCCCGGTGCTGCGGGCAAAAGCATACTGGCGGTTGGTCAGCGCCAGCTCCCGGTAATCCCCATAGGACAGGGCTCTTGCCTGCTGCCGCACTTTGCCCAGAGCCGCAATCAGCCGGGTCAGAGGATTTTCCGTCACTGCGTTCTCATAGTCTTCATAGCGCAGGGCAGGCCGCAGGGAGGCATCGGAGAACTTCTCCTTTCTGCCCTCAATGCCAAACTCAGAGCCATAGTAAATGGAGGGCACGCCGGGCAAGGTATACAGAAGGATATGCACCGGTACAAAATGTGCTTTATTGCTCAACTTTGTATAAATGCGTTCCACATCATGATTATCCACAAAATTGTACAGCTTCAGGCCGTCAGGACGATTGCCGCCCATACCATAGAGACGCTTTACCGTGTGGGCAATCTCAAAATAATTATGATCGTTATGGCCGGAGTACAGGGCCTTATGCAGATGATAATTGGTTACGGAATGCAGGGTACCTTCGTTGACCCAACGGGTATAGTCGCCGTGGATCACCTCGCCCATGAGCCAGAACTCAGGCTTAACCTCGTTGGCTACCCTGCGCAGTGCCTTCATAAAGTCAAAATCCAGTACATCCGCAGCATCCAGACGGATCCCGTCAATGTCAAATTCGCTGACCCAGAAGCGGATCACATCACAGATATAATCCCGTACCGCAGGATTGCGCTGATTCAGTTTTACCAGCAGATTATAGCCCCCCCAGTTTTCATAGGAAAACCCATCGTTATATTCTGTATTTCCCCCAAAATTCACATTGCAGTACCAGTCCTTATAAGGGGAGTTTTCCCTGTTTTGCTGAACATCCTTAAAGGCAAAAAAGTCCCTGCCGGTGTGGTTAAATACGCCGTCCAGGATCACCCGGATGCCGGCCTCATGACATCTTGTCACGAAAGCTTTCAGATCCGTATTGTCCCCCAGACGGCTGTCCAGCTTCCGGTAATCCGTGGTCTCATAGCCATGTCCCACGGATTCGAACAGAGGGCCGATATACAGAGCATTCACGCCAAGCCTCTGCAGATGGCCGATCCAGGGATTCAGGGCCGGCAGCCGATGCACCGGTTCGCCGTAAGGGTTTTCCCTGGGGGCGTCCAGCATTCCCAAGGGATAGATGTGATAAAATATTGCTTCATCATACCATGCCATGTATGATACCTCTCTTTCTCAAGTAGAAAACGCTTTCCGGAAAAGTATATCACAAATCCGTGCTGAGGACAAGCATAAAGGATAGTGTGCATTGCTTCTGTCAGAGACCAAGAAGGAGCCATGCCAACAGAAAAAGCGGCAGCAAAAAGAGCAGATTGTACATGATAAAAAGTCTGATGTAGCGTCCCTTTTCAGCTCCTTCCACTCGGATGTAGGTGCGGTAGGAGATAACACTGGCCAGGGAGGCAATCAGAGTACCGAGCCCCCCGATATTGACGCCGTAAAGCAGGGGACGGGCCTGATCTGTAAAGCCGGAGAGCAGGATGGCGGCAGGCACATTGCTGATGCACTGGGAAAGCAGCGTACCCAGCAGAAGCTCACGTCCATGGATCAACTGTTCCAGCAAAGATGCCACAGCAGGAATCCGTTCCACATTGCCAATGAAAATAAAGAAAAACAGAAAAGTCAGCAGCAGCATATAATCCACCCGGGCAAATAGCTGCCTGTCGGTAAACAGTAGCGTTATCACCAGGATGCCCAGCATGACCGGCCAGGGCAGCAGGCGGATGACACAGGCGATACATATGAGAAACAAAAGCAGATAAAGAAACAGAGACTTTTTTCCCGGCGGATTTTGCTTCTTTGCCGGATTAGCGGGAAGAGGCTGATCCGGCAAAAGCTTTATGGCCAAAAGAAGCAGTGCCAAAGCAGCAAGAGTCAGCGGCAGCATATACAGTAAAAACTGTACTATGTTCAGAGAAAAAGCCGAATACAGATACAGGTTCTGGGGATTGCCGATAGGAGTCAGCATACTGCCCAGATTGGCGGAAATGGTCTGGAGCACAATGACAGTGGCTAACTGCCGGCTTGCACCGGCCATGGTCAGCATCAGCACAGCAAAGGGAACAAAGGTGATCAGGGCTACGTCATTGGTGATAAACATGCTGGTAACAAAGCAGAGTCCTACCAGAATAAGGGCAAGACGGCGCAGGGATTTAACGCCGGAAAGCAGATATTGCCCCAGATATTGAAAGGTGCCGATACTCTGCAGACCGGCTACTACCAGCATCAGCGAGAAAAGCAGGGCCAGTACGCGATAATCCACATAATTAAGATATTCTGCGGAGGGCGGCACAAGACAGGAAGAGAGAACTGCCAGCAGTCCGGCAATGCTAAGTACGCTTTCTTTTCGAATAAAATTCAGACAAATCTTTATCATAGGCTTCATTTACAGGAAACTCCTTTTTTATTCTGCCGACGGGCGGCGGCCATAGGAATTATAACATTGCATGAGAGGTTGTACAATAGCTTTCTGATTATGAGCTTCCCGAACAGTTGTTTTTTAAAGAGAACTATGCTACACTGATTGCAATACGGCAATTTCATTATGGGGAAAGGCATGGATAAACAGGATGAAAGAGATAAGTGAACAAAAGTATTCCCGGAATATGGCGCTTAGTCTGGTGGCAGGCATGGTGCTTGGGGCTGCTATTGTGCTGGTGATTCTGTGGGCTTTGGGGATAATTCCCCCTACGGTACAGGAAAGCGAAGCGGTAGAGGTATCTGCAGAAGCAGAGTCAGAGATTCCCGGGGACATTTCGAAAGAGCAGATGGAAGTAATCCCGGAGCCGGAAGTGACGAAAGCGCCGGATGCATCTGAGGAGCTGCAGGAAGCTGACGAGACGGCGGTTTCCGGGATATATCTGCTTTTTACACAAAGCGCCAGCTGGGAGAGTGAGGATGGCTATTACTATCAGTATGTGGCAGCCATTGAGAATACCACCAAAGAAAGGATCACAGACTGGGAAATTGCAGTGCCTGATTTTGACGGCTGCAGGGTGGATTCTTACTGGTGCTGTGAAGTGGAGACGGAGAATGGGCAGCTGGAGATCACTCCCGCTGACTTTAATGAGGAAATCCGGGAAGGCAGTAAGGCAGAGGGGATCGGAATGACGATATTCAGTGAAAAAGAGTGGGAATTGACGGCTGCCTTTGTGGAAGCGGAAACGGAAAACGGCATCCTGATCGGAAAGCAGGGCAGCGGGCCTGCAGTCCTTAAAGAGACAGATGAGAGCCCGGGCGGGGATGCCGGGGTAGAGGAGCGGAGGCCGGATCAGGCAGCCGTCCAAGGGGCAAAGGATCCGGATATTCAGGTAGGGGATCCTCTGGCAGGACATGCTGTGCAGGAGGATACGCCGGTGGGGGAGCATGGCAGGCTGCGGGTAGAGGATGGACATCTGGTGGATCAGACAGGGGAGCCATATCAAATGCACGGTGTTAGTACCCATGGTCTTGCCTGGTTTCCGGAATATGTGACGGAAGAGACCTTTCGTACCTTCCGCAATGAATGGGATGTGGATGTGATGCGCCTGGCCATGTATAGCGATGAATATGGTGGATATAGTAATGGTGGAGATCAGGAGGAACTGAAAAGGCTCATTGATGATGGTGTGAAGTATGCTTCCAGGCAGGGCATGTATGTGATCATAGACTGGCATGTATTGGGGGAAGGGGATCCGAATATCCACAAGGAGGACGCTATAGCCTTTTTTGGAGAGGTATCGGATAAGTATGCGGATTATGGAAATGTGATCTATGAAATCTGTTATAAGCCAAACGGCATTGTATCCTGGAGTGATGTAAAGCAATATGCGGGAGAGGTGA
The DNA here is from genome assembly GCA_944381545.1 of uncultured Acetatifactor sp. Classification (GTDB taxonomy): domain Bacteria; phylum Bacillota; class Clostridia; order Lachnospirales; family Lachnospiraceae; genus Acetatifactor. The sequence continues at coordinate 10,602 of CALWLO010000080.1, forward strand.
TTCCGGTGATCCGTGAGCATGACCCTTATGCCATCATCCTGGTGGGGACTCCTCAGTGGAGCCAGCTGATCGGAGATGCGGCAGCGGATCCCATAGAAGGCTATGACAATATCATGTATACCCTGCATTTCTATGCAGCCACCCATAAGGAGGAGCTGCGCAGGAGTATGGAGGATGCGATCAAGGATGGCCTGCCTGTTTTTGTCAGCGAATGCAGCATC
>CALWLO010000081.1 GCA_944381545.1 uncultured Acetatifactor sp.
TTGTATCGCTAAACAGGCGCTTTGTCCACAGAATAAATCTTAATTTTTATGAAAAATTTTGCCAATGTATCACCTTTCGCTTTCTGCTTTATCAAATCGGTGCAAAATGATCCACCTTGGTACAGCACACAATCGCACTGGCCTCTGATTTCAGGCCGTACTCCGCATTAATGGCATCCATGATCTCATTGCGGATATCATTGGGCACGACAATGGCAATGATCTCCTTCTCCGTCTGAAATGTGATGCCATGGTGATTTTCAAATTCCTTATCCCCGCTCCATCTGGCGCGCACCACCGTGCCGCCCCGGGCGCCATGCTTTCTTGCAGTATCCAGCACATTTTCCGTATACCCCTGATTCACGGAGACAAGTATCAAACTATACTTACTTTCAGATAACATTTCCGCCATTTCCTTTCCCTCATTGTCATGATTCTGAGCGGTGATGCTCAGAGCAGCTGCAAGCATATTGCTCACTCCGGTAAGCTTCAGATCAAAGAGAATCCCTTTGGTATCAATCACTCCCCGCAGTTCATCGCTCATCTTATAGATCAGTTCGTCGATCAGGCTTTCCGGAGAAAAACTGATAATAATGTCCTTATCCTTGGAATCCAGTCCCAGGATATCCATAATTTCCGATGTAGCCGTACCATGGCCGATGGTCTGGTAATGATAATTCACACCTTCTTCATTGTACAGCTTCATAATCTCCTTGCCCTTACCCCGCTCCACAATGGTGACAAGGAGCTTGGGACGCTCCGTCTCCTTTTGCTGCTTTTCTGATGCAGCCCTGATAATAGGAGCTCTGGTTTTTTTCTTCATAAATATTCACCTGCTTTCTATTCTGCGTCATAGTACAGCACCACATCCTCGATCTGGTCAAACTGATTCTGGATATAATGTGCAACTGCCCGTTTCTTGATTTCGCTGGTCACGCCCAATAACTGTATGGTAATCAGCGGCGTCATGGCAACCATGGCCACAACTCCAAAGGCATCGGTTAGAATATTGCCCCCTATGGCTTCACAGGCTCCCATGGCAAAGGGCAGCAGGAAAGTTGCCGTCATGGGGCCGCTGGCAACGCCGCCGGAGTCAAACGCAATACCCGTATAAATCTTCGGCACAAAGAAAGACAGCGCCAAGGAAATCAGATATCCGGGAATCAAAAAGAACATCACGGAAATGCCTGTAAGAATACGCAGCATGGCAATGCCGAGGGAGATGGCCACACCCACGGACAATCCGATCCGCATGGAGTTAGCGGAAATGGAACCGCTGGATACTTCCTCAACCTGCTTATTCAGGACGTGTACCGCCGGCTCAGCCGCCACAATAAAATAGCCCATGAGCATGCCAATCGGTATGAGCAGATACTTCTGATCGCTGGAGGCAATGGCCGCTCCCAGGAACTGTCCCGTTGGCATGAAGCCTACATTCACTCCCGTGAGGAACAGCACCAGGCCCAGATAAGTGTATATCAGACCGCCGATTACCTTCTGTATCTGACGCTTTTTAAAACGCCGGGTATATAACTGGAACAGAAAGAACATGGCTGCAATGGGCAGCACGGCCACGGCAACCTCCTTAAAATATTCCGGAAGCGCCGTCATAAATTCCCTGGCGGCATCGCTGGTGGTTGCAAGCTCTGCGATTTCCGTCATCTCGTATACCGCAGAATCCGGCTGATAAAATATCCCCAGGATCAATACTGCCATGATGGGACCTATGCTGCAGAGTGCAACCACGCCAAAGCTGTCCTCCTGGGAACGCTTATCGCTTCTGAGAGCGGCAAGGCCGATACCCAACGCCATGATAAAGGGAACGGTGATCGGCCCTGTGGTCACGCCGCCGGAATCAAAGGACACCGGAACAAAGGTATCCGGCGTAAAGAAAGCCACAATAAATACCACTGCATAGAAGAAAATCAGCAGGAAATTCAACGGAATTTTAAAAAAGGTGCGGGCAACGGCAATCATCATAAAGATACCCACTCCCACTGCCACCGCAAGAATCAGAACCATATTGGGAATTGCTGGAACCTGCTGGGCCAGTACCTGCAGATCCGGCTCAGCCATAGTGATAATGACTCCAAAGACAAAGCTGATAATAATCGGATACCGGGCTTTCCTGGCTTTACTCATCTCAATACCCATGCCTTCACCCATGGGCGTCATCGCCAGATCTACCCCCAGCGTAAATAACCCCATGCCGAATACCAGCAGCAGTGCGCCAAACAGAAACAGGACAAAGGTTCCGGACGAAATGGGGGCAACAATGATACTCAATAATAGCACAATGCCGGTGATCGGCAGAACCGAGGATAGCGATTCCAGAATTTTTTCTTTAAATAACTTTCTCAAAAATACACCTCCTTATGAATCTCATATTCCCGTTCTGCAAAAAGAACGGTACTGCGGCACTGTCACTGAGACGCTTTTCCCTAACCCATCATAAAATATGTCTCTCCGCTCAGTAAACGGATAAAGAAATAGACTCCGCACCAGAGCTGATAGAGCAGCGTCAGTCCGGCAAGGATAACTGCCGCCCGGATCAGCAGCAAGAGGAAGCGCCGCACCTTCTTCCTTTCTCCGGGAACGCTACTCTCTGAAAGCATGGTATACCGGACATGATCCACATTCCACAGAGACAGCCATTTTATCAGGCTCACCACATACAGGAAAAAGACGGCAAAGAGGTATCCCCACAGGAAGTTCCCGTCCCGGGACCGGCTTCCCGTCTCTACCAGACACAGGGCTTCGCCAAATCCCACGAACGCCATCAGCCAGGCTAAAACATACCAGCGATTCAGCCTGTTCTGATCCCTGTTCTCCGGCCTTTCATCCTCTTTTCTGGCCAGCAGCTGCCGCCATTGTCCTCTGCTTGCGGCCAGCAGGCTTGCTCCCAGCACCACCAGCGGAAACGCCAGCGAACAAAGCACTGCCAGCTTAGGCCTGTCAGCATGCAGGGAGAAGGTATACCAGGGATTAAGAATCATGCCATTGCCTGTATCCGATCCAAATAGTACCGCATTCTGCCACAGCACCACGCCGCAGGCCGGCAATACCGCAGCTCCCAGCCAAAATACCTGTTTAAACCGCACCCCATGGCAAAGATCCCACAGCAGCTTCATGGCCAGCACCGGTGCAAATACCGTCAGAAAACTGGGCTTTATCCCGGTACATATCACCAGGAGCAGGGCAAAAAACAGCCACTGCCCTGCTGTAATGCGATTCCGGTAACCCGCCTCCAGCTTCTGATAATACAATAAGACGATCAATGCCAGCAGCCGCATACACAGATAGGTGGAATTATGCCACAGATTACCGGACTGATAGCTCACATAACGGTAGCTGCCAGCCGGTTCCAGATAGAAGGGCATGACCAGATTCAACACCAGCGCTGCTGCCAGCGTAAGTGCGCTGGCGCTGCCGCTGCCGCTGATACGGCGCACCAGAACCTCCGTCAGCAGCAGGGAAGCCACCGTCACCACTGCGAGAAACAGGGCAATCCCCACTGTTGTTTTCCCACACAGAAAATAAAGCGCCTGATAGACATAAGCCGTAAAGCTGTAATACCAGCCATCCTCCACAATCATACTGATATGATAGGGCAGATCCGACTGAAAATACCGGTTATTATAGTCCAGCGGCTGAATGGACTGCATATAGTACAGATACAGACAGGCCATACCATACAGCGCCGACAGCGTCCACATCAGCCGCTTCCCATATTTTTCAAATTTTTCCCATCTCTTTGCTTTGTCCACGCTTTCTTCTCCGTGCCTTCGTTTTTCCTGTGATATTGCGTCAGACTGAATATCCTTACCCGAATTAAAATTCATTTTAACATGTTTGACTTATTTTTAACAGGGTTTTCAAAAATTTTTTCCTAATACTCTTCTGCGATATCGATCTCTTCCTGTTCCTGTTCCTTGGATACCGGGCTAAGCGGCGTATGACGCAGATACCCCAGCCAGTAGCCAAAGCCCACAATGCCTGCGCCGCCGATGATATTGCCCAGCGTCACAGGAATAATGCAGTTGACAATAAAACGCACCAGCGTCAGCCCCTCTGCTGCAATCCCGTATTCCCGGGAGGCCAGCAATGCCGCCGTGCCGAAATACATATCCGCCACACTGTGCTCAAATCCGCAGAGCACAAATACCATCACCGGCCAGAAACTGGTCATTAGCTTACCGGACACATTCTTAGCGGCAAAGGACATCCATACCGCAATACATACCAGTACATTACACAGGATACCCCTGACCAGGCTGTCGGAAAAGTGCAGATTACATCTTGAAGCGCCTGCCGCCACAATGCTGTCAGCCAGATCCCCTCCAAACAGCTCCGGCGTATGCCCATATACCACCCCGACAGCTACCAACGCTGCCCCCAGGAAATTTCCGATAAAGACAAAGAGCCAGTTCTTCAGCATCTTCCTCACCGTGGTCTTTTTCTCCAATACAGCCAGGATAATCAGCGTATTTCCCGTAAACAGCTCACTTCCGGCAATCAGCACCATAGCCATCCCCGCAGGGAATACCATGGCTCCCACCAGCTTTGCCACCGAAGGATTAACAATCGTAGCCGCTGCCGTAGTGGACGCTATCCCCGCAAAACCAATGAAAAATCCGGCGAACAGACCCAGAATAACCATTTTAAATGCAGACAGATTCGTCTTATGTATGCTGACCTCCACATAGTTTCTTGCAATCTCTAAGGGTGAATGCATAGATAATACCTCCGACATATAATGATGCCAGGGTCAAAAGCCCCTAGCTGTTCATAAATTTATTATAGGAGAACCCACAGGATTTCGCAACACTTTAAATTTAAAGGTTCAAAACTATTGTATTTATGTAGCATATCCTTTAATATTATAGAAATACTAAATTATTTGTTTAACAGAGGAGGAACAGTTAATGTATATTGGAGTGCGGATTCAGGCTCTTCGCAGAAAGCACGATATATCCCAGGAGACATTGGCTGCTGCGCTGGGAATCACCCTAAGAACCTTGCGTAAGTGGGAAGACAATCTTACCCAGCCCAACATGGACATGCTCATAAAGCTGGCAGACTATTTCCGCATTACAACAGATGAACTTTTGGGACGTGATTACCGGGGCGTCTTTATGGTTTGCGATAATACGCTTTCTGCCCCCGTACTCCAGTATCTGTTGGAAAGAGAGAACTTTATGTGTTCCGCTGCCGTGGCGGACGGCGCACACTTGAAACGCTGCCTCCAGAAGCGCATCCCCCATATCCTGTTTCTGGAGATTCACCTGGAAGGCGAGAGCGGACAGGAGCTGTTAAAAGAGATAAAGAAAGACCACCCTTCTATCCGGGTCATTGTGGTTACTGACAGCAGATCCGAGGATACCCGGCAAAAGGCCCTTTCCTGCGGGGCGGATGCCTATATTTTCAAACCCTTTTCACCGGAGCTGCTTATGAAGACGCTGGATACCTTGGGGTTTTAACCCCGGGGTATTTACCCCGGTTTTTTCGCAAAGACCGGGGCGTTACCAGGCAATATCCCTACCCATATGAGGATTTACCGCACAATAAGTGATATCCAGAATAAAGACCGTCAGAAATACTGCGCAAAGGCTCAGCCGCCATCCCGGTGTAATCCGGTGATACAGCTTCATATAGCATGGCAGCAGGTAGCAGTTCAGCAGCATACCGCCCAGACCGAAGCATACCGCTCCCAGCAGGCAGATGCGCCCGTTCAGATTCATAAAGTATCCCGTGTAGTCCCACCAGCGCAGCCCCCATTTCCACTCCATGAAAACGCTGGTTCCATATTCCAGTACGGAGCAGATCAATGCGGATAGCAGAAAGGTATGAAGCTTCCTGCGATACAGCTTATGCAGCAGAAACCACAGCAGCAGTCCTCCCGCTCCATAGATCGGCAGATAGGGGCCCAGGTATACCCCTCTGTTGACCCATTTCTGCTCCGTAATCAGATAGATGCCCCCCTCCCACAGCCAGCCCATAAAGGCCAGCATAAAAAACAGGAGTACATAAAAATCAAATTTTCTTGCGGTTTTCATCACTGGCGTCTTCATACATCAATAATTCACTGCATAGATCTCGAAGAACCCCTGGGGGTGATTGCACACCGGGCATACCTGAGGTGCGACTCTGCCTACTACAATATGCCCGCAGTTACGGCATACCCAGATCTTTATTTCACTTCTGGCAAATACCTCTTTCATTTCCACATTTTTCAGCAGCGTCCGGTAGCGCTCCTCATGATCCTTTTCGATATCCTTCACCAGACGGAACCTTGCCGCCAGCTCCGGAAAGCCCTCCTGCTCCGCCGTCCGGGCAAAACCCTCATACATTTCCGTCCATTCATAATTTTCCTTCTCTGCAGACACCGACAGATTCTCTGCGGTAGAGCCGATTCCCTGCAGCTCTCTCAGCCATATCTTGGAATGGGCCTTTTCATTGCCGGCAGTTTCTTGAAACAGAGCTGCAATCTGCTCATAGCCCTCCTTTCTTGCCGCAGAAGCGAAATGCGTATACTTGGTATATGCCTGGGCTTCCTCTGCAAAGGCTTTTTTCAGATTCTTCTCCGTCTGTGTTCCGGCATACTTATTTTCCATATTTATACTCCTCCTGTTCTATCAATTTTGACCGGCATTCGCTCGATTCTGATTATCAGTATGCTCCGAATCCATTTTTTCATGTAATACTTAACCTTTTCCGGCAAAAACCGTTATGCTTCGCCGCTGTGTCAATGCGTACCCGGACGCAAAAAAACAGCCCACGGAAGAAATTCTCCGCAGGCTGTCTGCATTTCGCATATTCTTAATAATTCTCTGCATGAACCTCGAAATAACTCTGGGGATGATTACATACCGGGCATACCTGGGGCGCATTGGTGCCTACCATGATATGACCGCAGTTACGGCATTCCCACACCTTCACCTCGCTCTTGGCAAATACTTCCGCCATCTCCACATTTTTCAGCAATGCACGATATCTCTCCTCGTGATGCTTCTCGATCTCACCCACCATGCGGAACTTGGCTGCCAGCTCAGGGAAACCTTCTTTTTCCGCCGTCTCTGCAAACTCCGCATACATATCCGTCCACTCATAATTCTCGCCCTCCGCAGCTGCTTCCAGATTTTCTGCGGTATTGCCGATCCCCTGCAGTTCCTTGAACCACATCTTGGCATGCTCTTTCTCATTGTCCGCCGTCTTCAGAAAAAGGGCTGCAATCTGCTCATAGCCCTCCTTCTTTGCCACCGAAGCAAAGTAGGTGTACTTATTCCTTGCCTGGGACTCGCCGGAAAAAGCTGCCTCCAGATTCTTCTCCGTCTGTGTACCTGCATACTTGTTGCTCATATCATAATCCTCCTTTTCCAACCGGTTCCGGTTTCTTTTTCACATAGAATTATAACATATTTCAAGAAAAATTGACATTACTTTTTCTTTCCATTTTAAGCAAGAAAAAATAAAAAAGTATTGAACGTACGTTCTGTCAATGCTATAATACTTAAAATGAGTAATATCGTAAGCCCCGCTTGCGATATGCATGGGGATTTGTATGAGCAGATATGATAAAAAATACGATGCCTTTCAGATTTTCGAAGAATTACTGGACCCTTCGGAGACGAAGCCTTCTTTTCTTCCGGAGAAAAAAGCCGGCGATACTGTTTTATCCGATAGCGGAATCTACTATGAGATAGAATACGATTCCTGTCCCCTGCCGGGTGTGGGGAAATTTGTAAAAAAAACGCAGAAAATAGATACGCCGGTAAAGGATGAGATCCGGGATATTTTTGACCAAATGCGGGATATTGCCAGAGAATACCGCACTGCCTATTACAGCAATTCCAGATTCTATGACAGGAAAGCACAGCAGGAAAAATCCAGGATTTTTTATCAGCAGGGGGTGTTTATGAAGGATTTTGAGGATGAATATCCTCATTCTGTACCCTATACTTCTTATTTTCCCTATTACCAGATGATGGGATATGAACAGCTCAGAACTTATTTTACCTGGCGGACAAGGGTTCGCAAGGGAACGGTGACGGATACCTCTCCGTCCTATGCTTACCTTTACCTGTATGAATTGCTGAATCATATCGGTGCGGAGGATCCGCAGGACGGCTTGGATAAGCTGCTTGCCTTCTGGAAGGAGTTCCGGGTTTTTCATCCTCCCATTGACCGGCATGTGCTGAAATGGCTGAAGGATTATTATATCTATTACGCTCTGCCGATGCCTTTTCAGGCCTTTATCGAGCAGAACGGGCTGACAGAGTATTATCGGGAATTCTCAGATCCCATGAATCATTTCGAAATGCTCTGCTCCGTCTCCAGATATGATGTCAGAAAGTCCGGTTTTTATACCCGGGAGAGGGAGAAGCTGATAAAGGACTGTATTGCTTATACGCTGGAGGTGCTGCGCCATTCCTTTCGGGATAAGGGGATGGATTTCGATGATTTTCTCTTTACGCCCACGAAGAACCTGACGCCATGGACACCCTTTAAGGACGCCCTGTTTTATCCCCGGCTGAAGCAGCGGGACAGACGGGTGGTGTTTTCTGAAAAAGAGATCTATCTGTGCAGTCAGAATAAATGGCAATACAGCACAACCATTACCAGCGAAAGCGGCAGGCAGCTGATGGGTTATATCCTGAAGCGAACCGAAGCCGCCCTGCGCCAGGCGGTAAGATATCCGTATAAGCTTACCGCCAATATCCAGAGTATCAGCCCTGTAACGAGGGATCAGCTTCTTACTGCCGGGATTTCTCTGGAGGAACAGATCCCTGCAGCCGTTTCGGAATTTTACCGGGAAGTGACTAAGACTGTGGTGAAAGTGGATCCTTTCTTGCTGGAAAAGATCCGGCAGGAGGCGCAGCTGACCCAGGAGCGGCTGATTGTGCCGGATCAAGAGGATGCAGACTCTGAAACAGTACCGGAAAAGCCGGTATCTCCCGGCGCTGCACTTCCCGCACCCGATGGGGCTGCCAAAGAGGATCCCTGGACTGGGTTAAAGCTGGCTCTGGGAGAGACCGATCTCACCGCATTGTCCATGCTGTTAAAGGACTCTGCAGATATTAAGGCCTTTGCCGATGCCCGGGGGATCATGCTGGAGGTTTTGATTGATGAAATCAATGGAAAAGCCATGGATTTTGTGGGGGACAGCCTGGTGGATGAAGAGCTTGCAATCTATGAGGACTATATCGAACAAGTAAGGGGAATGGTAAAATAAGATGACCGGACAGATACCTGTAAGAATTGCCAATAATTTAATCAATGCATTAAAGGGCGGCGTCGTGCCCCGAACCGGGCTGGAATATATCACGGTGGGCAGAACCCAGGAGATTGCTGCAATACTGCATGATATCGAGATGATCGGGGAGGGCGGGGCCTCTTTCCGTTTTATCGTAGGCAAATATGGCAGCGGCAAGAGCTTTTTGCTGCAGACCATCCGCAATTACGCCACCGCCAAGGGCTTTGCGGTGGTAGACGCAGATCTGTCCCCGGAGCGCCGCTTTGCCGGTACAAAGGGACAGGGACTGGCCACTTATAAGGAGCTGATTCAGAATCTTTCCACCAAGTCCAAGCCTGACGGCGGTGCGCTCCCCCTGATATTGGAAAAATGGATCTCCGGGATCCAGGCCTCTGTGAAACAGCAGTATCCTGCGGAGAAAGAGGAAGCGTTTGACAGCCTCGTGGAAGCGCAGATCTACGCAGTGGCCGGCTCTCTGGAGGGAATGGTCAACGGCTTTGAATTTGCCAAGGCGGTGGTTTTGTACTGGAAGGCTTACCGGCAGGATGACGCCGCCATGAAGTCCAATGTCCTGAAATGGTTTCGGGGAGAGTATGTCACCCGCAAGGATGCCAAGGAAGAGCTGGGGATCAACTTCATCGTTACCGATGAGAACTGGTATGACTTTTTAAAGCTCTTTGCCGCTTTCTTAGTGGGTGCGGGCTATAAGGGACTGCTGGTAATCATTGACGAGCTGGTCAATATTTTCAAGATCTCCAATTCCATTACCAGAGCGAACAATTATGAAAAAATCCTGACCATGTATAATGATGTGCTCCAGGGAAAGGCGAAGCATATCGGCTTTCTGATGGGCGGCACTCCCCAGTGTATCGAGGATAAGTATAAAGGGGTATTCAGCTATGAAGCGCTGCGTTCCCGCCTGGCAGAAGGGCATTTTGCCACAGACGATCTCAAGGATCTGTCTGCGCCGATTATTCGTCTGCAGATGCTCTCCCAAGAGGAAATGTACATCCTGGTAGAAAAACTGCAGAATATCCATGCACAGCTGTATCACTATGAACCCTTCCTGACCCAGGAGGATTTGATCTATTTTCTTACCGTGGAATACAACCGGGTGGGCGCCGAAACCCATATTACTCCTCGGGAGATCATCCGGGATTTCATCGAGCTGATCAATATTTTGTACCAGAATCCTCAGAAGAAAGCGGCGGATATTCTGGGAGACAACAGCTTTCAGATGGCAAAAGGGGGCGTCCCCGAGGAAGAGATCGGCGATGCTTTTTTGGAATTTGAGGTATAAGATAATGTGCGCAGAAAGCGCACGGAACTGAGGGATAAACGCATGAACGTATTTAGCAGGCTTGCACCCTTTATTCAGGAATTTATCTATCAAAACAAATGGGAGGAGCTGCGGGCGGTCCAGGTGGCAGCCTGTGAAGTCATCTTTGACAGCGATGAGAATCTGCTGCTCTCCTCCGGCACGGCCAGCGGAAAGACAGAAGCCGCTTTCCTGCCCGTGCTGACGGAGCT
>CALWLO010000082.1 GCA_944381545.1 uncultured Acetatifactor sp.
GGAGGCAGAGATCTTTACCATGATTGATGCTGCTAACCATGCCAGAAAGATGGTAAAGGACGATTACTTAAATCATGTGATGGTATATACGGAACAGCTGCGCCAGATCAGGGCGGAGAAGATGAGTGTGGTGGTCAACATCCATGATGCCATAGAGAAAGGGTATGTGGAGGCTTATCTGCAGCCCAAATTCTCCATGAATACCGGAGAGGTTATCGGTGCAGAGGCGCTGGTCAGATGGCGCAATTCCGACGGCAGTATGAAGTATCCGGATCAGTTTATCCCGGTGCTGGAGGAAGTAGGGTATATCGTGGATCTGGATTTTTGTGTGTTCAGGCAGGTGCTGGCGTGCTTAAAACGCTGGAAACAGGAGGGCAGGAGAAGAGTGCCCATTTCCGTAAACTTTTCGCGGATTCATTTTCGCAATCCCCATTTCTGCGATAAGGTAATGGCGCTGCTGCGGGAGTATGAGGTGGAACCGGAATACATAGAAATTGAGGTGACGGAGAGCTGTATTTCCAGCAACCGTGCGGAAATGCTCCGGCAGATCACGATGTTGCGGGAGCATGGGTTGAAGATTGATATGGATGATTTTGGTACAGGATATTCCTCTTTGGGGATGCTGGTGGATGCCAATGTGGATATTGTCAAGATTGACAAGAGCTTTATCGACCATTATGAGACAGACCAGGAACAGCAGTATATTCACCGGATCGGTCAGCTGGTACAGGCCGCCGGTAAGGATATTATTTTTGAAGGTGTGGAGACACAGCAGCAGATTGCATTTCTGCGCAGCTTCGGATATGATAAGGCACAGGGCTATGTATTTTCCCGGCCGGTTCCCATATCGGAATTTGAAAGATGGATCAAGATATAGAAAACGTGGCTCTGAGGAATCAGAAGCCACGTTTTTTCAGGTCGTATACCAGCTGGACATAGAATTCCCGGACATCAAAGCCGGGGATATTTTCACGGTTTAAGTCGATCATATCTCCGTGGGAAATACCCCGGGGGCCGGAAACCGTGAGAAAATGATAGGCAGCGCCCCAGGGGAAGGAGCGTTCTCCCACCAGGCCGTCGTTGGGGCCGTCAAAGTACCGGCAGAGACGGTGGGTAAAGTTCAGCGGGAAACGTCCGCCCGCTGCCTTATTCAGCCGTGAGCCGATGCTTTGGTAATAGATCGTGGGTACATTGGGCGTTTCCTGATTAAACCGGAGGCAGAAGGAGGCAGTCAGATTGGTGACGGCGCCCAGGAAATCCGGTGCAGGATCTCCCAGCTTTTTCAGTGCAGTATTATAGGCAGAGGCTACGGCCTGCTGTTGTTTCTGTGGAATCTTGCCCAGCAGATAATCTGCGAACTCACAGCCCCGGTGAGGGGTGTTAATGGTGGTGACAGAGGCCACATGCTGTGCAATGCCGGGAATCCGGAGGGCGGCCCTGGCATCCAGTCCGCCCTTGGAATGACCGATGATATTGACCTTTTCACAGCCGGTTTCCTGAACGATGGAAAGGATCCGGTCTGCGATCTCCCGGCCGCTGACGGCTACCGAAGCAGCGGATTGGTGGTTCCCATAGTAGAGACGGGCGCCGTTTGCCGTAAGAGCCTGGGGAATCCGCCCCCAATAGTTCAGATAGCGGAAATCCCGGAAAAAGACGCCGTGCACCAGCAGGATCGGATATTTGGTGGCACAGAGCTGCAGGCCAGCCCTGGCCTGATCCGTCAGAAGCTTTTGGTTTTCAAAGGCCACCTCCCGGTATGTTGTACGGATGATCCGAAAAAGAACCACGAGATTAGCGATGGGTATGAATCCGCAGATAATGCCGATGACCCGTAGCCTGATCCCAAGCTGCTGGGAGGACAGATATACCCGCAGTATGCCGTTCCAGAAGACGATGGCTTCCGTGATAAATAGCAGGAGACAGTGCTTAAGCCAGAAGCTGATATGGCTGCTGGTCAGCCCCTCCACTGCCGGCAGCAGTCCGCACATGCCAAGCATGGCAAGACCTACGTTAAGCAAGGCGGTCGCCGCAAAGAGAACCAGCAGGTTGGTGCCGCAGTTACAAACTCTCAGCCGAAAGCTGCGGGGCCGGTGAACGGGCAGGGCAGGATAGAGGTTCAGCAGCAAAAACAGCAGGAGAGGAAGCCAGGGAAAAGCAGCCTTCGCCATTCCCTGCCAGCCGCTCATGGCGTATGGGGCGAGAAGGGCGTCGATCAGCAGACAGTTGGCCGTGAGCATTACCGGGATGCTGCCCAGAAAATATTCCAGGCTCTTTTGTATCTTGGACATTTTCTATTGCCTCTTTCCTTTGTGATGATACCGGGGTCAAAAGCCCCTGACTATGATGCCTGCGGATTGTTCCGTGCTGCGCACTCCCACAATCCTGCCCAAGGTCTTTCACCCACTTATGAGCAAGCTCATGTGGGTTTAGACCTTTTGACCCTGGCATCTTATGATAAGAGTATCATACCAGTTTAGGGAGAATAAGTAAATGGAACAGTCACTTTTTTTTGCTTTCGCACATAACATAAACCATCATCAGTCATGAAAAAGGGAGGATATGGAAAAGTATGAGAAAGCAAAGCAAAAGCGTGATGACGGGGGTGCTGGCACTTGGCCTGACGGCCGGTATGCTGGCCGGCTGCGGCCGACAGGCAGGGACGGCAGGCGGCAGCGCCCAGCTGACCCCTATAACCTTAAACGAGGTGGCGCATTCCATCTTTTATGCGCCCATGTATGTAGCGATTGAAGAAGGATATTTTGAGGAAGAAGGGCTGGATGTAACCCTGGTAACCGGCTTTGGGGCGGATAAGACCATGACGGCCGTGCTGACCGGGGAGGCGGATATCGGGTTTATGGGCAGCGAGACTACCATCTATACCTATGCGGGCGGCACGGATGATTATGTAGTGAATTTTGCCCAGCTGACCCAGCGGGCCGGGAATTTTCTGGTATCGAGAGAGCCTGTTGACGATTTTTCCTGGGATATGCTGAAAGGTAAATATGTGTTGGGCGGCAGAGCCGGAGGGATGCCGCAGATGGTATTTGAATATATTCTGCGGAAAAACAATATTGATCCCGCAACGGATGTGCAAATCGACCAGAGCATTGATTTTGGTTCTACAGCGGCTGCTTTTTCCGGGGGAGATGCGGATTTCACAGTGGAATTTGAGCCCCATGCGACCCTGCTGGAGCAAAAGGGAGACGGCTATGTGGTGGCTTCACTGGGTGAGGACTCCGGCTATGTGCCTTATACCGCTTTCAGCGCCAAGAAGAGCTATATAGAGCAAAACAGCGCTACCATCCAGGCCTTTACCAACGCTCTGCAGAAGGGTATGGATTATGTGCAGTCCCATAGCCCTGAGGAGATCGCCGATGTGATCGCTCCCCAGTTTGCCGAGACAGATAAGCAGGCCCTGGTAACCATCGTGGCCAGATATTATGATCAGGATACCTGGAAAGAAAATCTGATTTTTGAAGAAGCTTCCTTTGACCTTCTGCAAAACATTCTGGAGGATTCCAAGGTATTGTCTGAGAGAGTGCCTTACGAAGATCTGGTAACCACTACCTTCGCAGAGAAAGCAGTACAATAGCTTATCTCAGCCGGATATTCTTTTCGGCCCAGAGACGAAGCGCCGTAGCGTTCATGCTGATTTTCTCCAAAGAATCCAGAATATTTTGAAAAGCGGGCCTTTCCGATTCGTCTATATATCCGTCTTCGGATATGGCGATCAGAGAGGCCCTGAGTCTGTCTATATCCTTTAAAGAGCCCAGCACCTTCAGCGCCAGACGGTCAAAATCATCAATGACAACCTCATGGATACTGCCCTTGCCGATGGGACATTCCTTGGCACAATAGGAGTTGCAGAGCTCAGGCGTATTGTAGGCTTCAGCCATGGCTTTTATTTCCTCCGGATAGGGAGCAACGGTATCCAGCTCGATCCGGGCTAAGCGGGTGCGGTCGATGCCGATGATCTCCGCCGTTTTTTCCCGGCTGGAAAAGTCGTCGTTACTCTCGGCAGCCTCGCAACGTGCAAGATAATACATGTTATCGGCGGCTTTTGTAGCTTTTTTGCTCATAGTATTTTTATCCTCGCTGTTGTATACTGATTCTGACGGTATAGATGGAAACACGGAAACTTATTTTAGTGTATCGGATTCCCCCTGTTTTGTAAAGAAAAATTTTTGGTGATATTTCCGGAAAAATATGGGGCAAAGCAGTTGAGGAATCTGAAAAAATCTGCTAAAATATATGTGTTCTTTTATCCGTGAACAAATTAAGAGGAGGAAGTACTTATGGGTTTAATTCAAGCAGCAAAGAGTACGATTCAAACCATGCTGGCAGATCAGTGGCTGGAGTATTTTTATTGTGATTCCATCCCCAATGACGTGCTGGTAACCAAGGGGAAGATTCGCGTAAACAGCAAGAACAGCAATAAGGGAACGGACAACATTATTTCCAATGGCTCTATTGTCGCTGTCAATGAGGGACAGTGTATGATTATTGTAGACCAGGGAGAGATCGTGGAGTTCTGTGCGGACGCAGGAGAGTTCGTATATGACAGTTCCACTGAACCCAGCCTGTTTTGCGGTAATCTGGGCGACAACGTGATAAATACCTTTAAGAGAATCGGAAAGCGTTTTACTTTCGGAGGCAATACGGGTAAGGATCAGAGGGTATATTATTTTAATATCAAGGAGATCATGGGCAATCTGTTTGGTACGGCGAGCCCCATCCCTTTCCGCGTGGTGGACAATAATATCGGTCTGGATGTGGATACTTCCGTGAAATGTAACGGCCAGTACTCCTTTAAGATTTCGGATCCTCTGCTGTTTTATAAAAATGTCTGCGGCAATGTTACCCAGGATTATAATAAGGACATGCTGCTGGCCACCTTAAAGGCCGAATTTCTGACTGCGCTGCAGCCGGCATTGGCCAAGATCTCTGCTATGGGCATCCGTTACTATGAGCTTGCCGGCAATACGCAGCAGATGGCAGAGGCGCTTAATGAAGTACTGAGCGAAAAATGGAGTAAGCTGCGGGGGATTGAGATTGTTTCCATCGGCTTTAACAGTGTAAAGATCCCTGATGATGACGAGAAGATGATCAAGGATCTGCAGAAGACCGCTGTGATGCGCAATGCGAATATGGCGGCGGCTACGCTGGTGGGAGCGCAGGCGGAGGCGATGAAGGCTGCAGCTTCCAATACCGCTACCGGCCCGATGATGGCTTTTGCGGGGATGAATATGGCTGCCCAGGCAGGGGGCATTGACGCCAATACCCTGTTTGCCATGGGAGCGAATCAACAGTCTGCGCAGCAGGCTCCGCTGCAGGAGGCTCCCCGGAAGCAGACACCGGTTCTGGGTTGGACTTGCAGCTGCGGAAAGACGGATAACAGAGGAAAGTTCTGTGAAAACTGCGGTGCAAAGAAGCCTGAGGAAGCAGGCTGGACCTGTAGCTGCGGAACAGTGAACCAGGGAAAATTCTGTACGGAGTGCGGGAATAAGAAACCCAGCGGCGCACCGATTTATAAATGCGATAAGTGCGGCTGGGAGCCTGAGGATCCGGCGCACCCTCCTAAGTTCTGCCCAGAGTGCGGGGATGTATTTGATGACAGCGATATTATGTCATAATTGCTCCGTAATTACGATACCAAGTAAGACTGACAAGCGCTGGCGAAGCCTCCCGGCTGTGCCGGCGCTTTTTACGGCAGGGATAACTGTCTGCCGGGTTTATGTGTAGCTGTGCCTGCAAGGCAGGATTCTTTCTTAGAGGGAGAGCATATGAGTATATACGATACGCTGAATAAAGAACAGAAAGAAGCGGTGATCACTACAGAAGGCCCGCTGCTACTGCTGGCAGGGGCGGGTTCGGGCAAGACCAGGGTACTGACCCACAGGATCGCCTATCTGATTGAAGAGGCAGGGGTCAATCCCTGGAATATTCTTGCCATCACCTTTACCAATAAGGCGGCAGGAGAGATGCGGGAGCGGGTGGATCAGATCGTGGGATTCGGTGCGGAGCAGATATGGGTATCCACGTTTCATTCTGCCTGTGTGCGTATTCTGCGAAGGTATATTGATAAGCTGGGATTTGACAATCATTTTACGATCTATGATACGGACGATCAGAAGTCCGTCATCAAGGATGTGTGCAAAAGGGTGATGATTGATACCAAACAGATGAAGGAGCGGGCGGTGCTCTCTGCCATTTCCTCTGCCAAAAATGAATTGATTTCCCCCACAGAGTATGAGCTGCAGTCCGTGGGAGATTATCAGAAGAAAAAGCTTGCGGCAGCCTATAGGGAATATCAGGACGTTCTGAAAAAGAATAATGCTCTGGATTTTGATGATCTGCTGGTAAAGACGGTGGAACTGTTTAAAAGCTGTCCGGAGGTGCTCGGCCAGTATCAGGAGAGATTTAAGTATATCATGGTGGACGAGTATCAGGATACCAATACCGCTCAGTTTGAACTGGTACGGCTGCTGGCGGATAAATACCGCAATCTATGCGTGGTAGGGGATGACGACCAGTCCATCTATAAATTCCGGGGAGCGAATATCCGCAATATCCTGGACTTTGAGAAGGTGTATCCGGAGGCCAGAGTGATCAAGCTGGAGCAGAATTACCGCTCCACCGGCAATATTCTGGATACGGCCAATGCGGTGATCCGCAACAATGAGGGGCGTAAGGAAAAAACTCTGTGGACGGCCCGGGATCAGGGCAGCAGAATCCATTTCCGCCAGTTTGACAATGGGTTTGAGGAGGCGGAATTTATCGCAGACGATATTGCCGCCCGGGTGCGGAGGGGGGAGGCGCACTATGGGGACTGCGCCATCCTCTACCGTACCAATGCCCAGTCCCGAATGCTGGAGGAGAGGCTGGTGGTGGAAGGGATGCCCTATCATGTGGTGGGGGGAATCAACTTCTATGCCAGACGGGAGATCAAGGATATTCTGGCTTATCTGAAAACCGTGGATAACGGCAGGGATGATCTGGCAGTGAAGAGGATTATTAATGTGCCCAGGCGGGGGATTGGAGCTGCCACCCTGGACAAGGTACAGGAATATGCCGATATGTGCTCGATTACCTTTTATCAGGCCCTGGAACAGATGGATCAGATTACCAGTCTGGGACGGGCGGCGGCCAAGCTGGAGCCCTTTGTCAAAATGATTCAGGTATTTCGCACCAAGGCCCAATATTATGGAATTGTGGATATGATTCATGAGATTATCGATACCATTCATTATGAGGATTATTTAAAGAGTATGGATGACGAGGATACGGAGGATCGTCTGGAGAATTTGGATGAGTTTCTGAATAAGGCCGTGATCTATGAGCAGACTCATGATGAAATTTCTTTGAGTGAGTTTTTGGAGGAGATTGCGCTGGTGGCGGATATTGACAGTCTGGGAGGCGGCAATGACAGGATTCTGCTGATGACGCTGCACAGTGCAAAAGGACTGGAATTCCCCTATGTCTATCTGGCAGGCATGGAGGATGGCCTGTTTCCCAGCTATATGTCCATCAGCTCCGATGACCCGGGGGATCTGGAGGAGGAACGCAGACTGGCCTATGTGGGGATTACCAGGGCGCAGGAGGAGCTGACCCTGACCTATGCCCGCTGCCGCATGGTGAGGGGGGAGAACCAGTATAATCCGGTGAGCCGATTTGTACGGGAGATTCCCGGGGAGCTGCTGGATAATACGCTACCTAAGACGAAAGCAATGGATGCGTTCGGGTTTGCCCCGGATAGGCCGGTGGATTTCAGACCCAGAGCGGTGCTGCGGCCTAAGGGAACGCCCAGGGAAAACAGGCCTTATATTGCACAGGGCATTGGAGATCTGAACAAGATCGCCGGTATCTCCAAGGGTTCCGGCATGGAGACGCTGGGAGAACTGGAGTATCAGCCGGGAGAACGTGTGCGCCATCTCAAATACGGTGAAGGTACGGTAATCCAGATTGTCAGGGAACCCCGGGACTATAAGGTCACGGTGGATTTTGACAGGGCGGGGCAGAAAATTATGTATGCTTCTTTCGCAAAACTAAAAAAAGTGTAGTAAATTGAATGCATTTGTGGTATTCTATATTTAATAACATATCAGAAAGGGAGATTGTGATATGAATATAACGGATTTAAAGAAACTGAACGAACTGCTGTGCAGTAAGAAGGAAGAAGAGTAGAAGGGTAATGCGCTGGTTTGGATTCTGGCGATTATCGGTGCAATCGCTGCAGTGGCTGCCATTGCCTATGCGGTTTACCGCTATTTTGCCCCTGATTATTTGGAAGAATTCGAAGACGATTTTGAAGATGAATTCGAGGATGAGGACGACGAGGAAGATATCTTCGAGGACGAAGGAGAGAACTAAGGGCAATAGCGGAAGCAGAGCTTGCGCTATGCGGGGGTAAAAGCATGAAAAAAGGACAGGTGTATACTGGGATAGTGGAGCGGGTGGATTTCCCCAATAAAGGCATCGTCAGAGCCGGAGAGGAGACCTGCATCGTGAAAAACAGCCTGCCCGGACAGAAGGTCTCATTCTTCGTGAATAAAGTGAAACATGGGAAGGCGGAAGCCAGACTTTTAGAGGTGTTGGAAACATCTCCTCTTGAAGTGGGCGCTCCGTGTTCCCATTTTGGTGTGTGCGGAGGATGTACCTATCTGTCCCTTCCCTATGAAGAACAGTTGGCGGTCAAGGAGCGTCAGGTAAAGACCTTGCTGGAGCAGGCGCTGAAGGGGCAGCAGGAGACATGGCAGTGGGAGGGGATCAAGGGAAGTCCTCAGCCCTACGAATACCGGAATAAGATGGAGTTCTCTTTCGGTGACGAGATCAAGGACGGTCCGCTGTCTCTGGGTATGCATAAGCGAGGTAGTATGTATGATGTGGTGCATGTGAAAGACTGCAGGATCGTGGACGAGGATTACCGGCGGATCCTGGCGGCGGTGCTGGTCTATTTTCAGGAAAAAAGTACCAGCTTTCACCATAAGATGCGGCATGAGGGCTTCCTGCGCCATCTGCTGGTGCGGAAAGCGGCCAGAACGGGAGAGATTCTGGTGGCCCTGGTGACCTCCTCCCAGACGCCTGCAGGAGGGACTGCCAGGGGGATGGAGCCGCCACAGGAGCAGAAAAGCATGGGGAAAGATGGGAACCTGGAAACCTATGAGAATCTGGTGACAGATGAGATCCGGGAATTGATG
Organism: uncultured Acetatifactor sp.; assembly: GCA_944381545.1. Lineage (GTDB taxonomy): Bacteria > Bacillota > Clostridia > Lachnospirales > Lachnospiraceae > Acetatifactor. The sequence continues at coordinate 9,198 of CALWLO010000082.1, forward strand.
GACGGCTTTCGGATGTGCCTGTTGAAATTGCAGCAGCGTGGAGAACTGCAGGGGACGCTGACCGGGATCCTGCATATTATCAATGACTCTCTGGCGGATGTGGTACAGAGTGATTATACGGAGATTCTGTACGGCCGGGATTATATCTATGAGGAACTGCTGGGGCTGCGGTTTAAGATTTCCACCTTTTCCTTTTTCCAGACGAATTCTTACAGTGCGGAGGTGCTGTATGAGACGGCCAGGGAGTATGTGGGGGAGACGGGAAGGGTCGTGTATGACCTGTACAGCGGAACGGGCACGATTGCCCAGCTGATGGCTTCAGCTGCGGAGCATGTAATCGGTGTGGAGATTGTGGAGGAAGCGGTAGAGGCCGCCCGGGAAAATGCTGCCCTGAATGGTCTGCGGAACTGTGAATTTATTGCCGGGGATGTGCTGAAGGTGCTGGACGAGCTGACGGAAAAGCCGGATATGATCATCCTGGATCCGCCTCGGGATGGTGTCCATCCCAAGGCCCTGCCAAAGATCATCGGCTATGGAGTGGAACGCATTGTTTATATTTCCTGCAAGCCCACCAGTCTGGCCCGGGATCTGGAGGCCTTTCTGACCGGCGGCTACCATGTGGAAAGGGCCGTGGCAGTGGATCAGTTCCCGTGGACGGCAAATTGCGAGACAATTTGTTTGTTAAATCGTTCGGATAATCTATAATCGGATATTTATATGTCTTTGTTGCGGATGACAGTATTACCAAAGCTGATGTAATTTTTGAAGCTGAAACGGATACTTTTTGAGATTGGCTGGGAATATTAGAAATCGATGACTTTAAAAATGTGTAGAATTGCAGGATATGGGAATGGAGCAATTTAGTTCCATCAGCGTAAAAGTGGAGTTTGGCAAGGGAGAAGGTAAAGTACCGCTTCCCTACCTAAAGCAGTCGGGAGAACAGATGCGGCTGTAACAAAATATATAAGGAGGCTATTATGCTGGAAATCGGAACAAAAGCGCCGGAGTTTTCACTGCCGGATCAGAATGGAGTGGTTCACACACTAAGTGAATATGCGGGAAGGAAAGTGATCCTGTATTTTTATCCCAAGGACAGTACGCCCGGGTGCACCAAACAAGCCTGCGGCTTCAGCGAGCTGTACCCGCAGTTGAAGGAAAAGGGAGCGGTGGTCCTGGGAGTCAGCAAGGACTCCGTGGCTTCCCACAAAAAGTTTCAGCAGAAGTACAACCTGGGCTTTACACTCTTATCAGACCCGGAGCTGACAACGATCCGGGCCTACGATGTGTGGAAGGAAAAGAAGAATTACGGCAAGGTGTCCATGGGCGTGGTGCGTACTACTTATCTGATTGATGAGGAGGGAATCATAATCAAAGCCTTTGAAAAGGTAAATGCAGCGGAGAATCCCTCACAGATGTTGGAAGAATTGGCGTGAAGAGCAATATGAAGCCAAATTACAAGGCGTTGCTGCCAATTGGGGTCTTCCTGGTGCTCTATCTGGGTCGGGGG
>CALWLO010000083.1 GCA_944381545.1 uncultured Acetatifactor sp.
GGATCTTGCACTGCAAAATGATGCGGAGGGCATAGGCCTGTTTCGCAGTGAGTTCCTATATCTGAAAGCGAAGGACTTTCCCACGGAACAGGAGCAGTTCCTGGCATACAAGACCGTGGCGGAAAACATGGGGGATAAAAAGGTCATTATCCGTACTCTGGATATCGGTGCAGATAAGCAGGTGGGGTATTTTGGATTGGAGAAAGAGGAAAACCCGGCTCTGGGCTATCGCGCCATTCGGATCTGTCTGACCCGGCAGGATATTTTCAAGACACAGCTCAGAGCCATCCTGAGGGCCAGCGCTTATGGGAATATCGCCGTTATGTTTCCTATGATTATTTCCCTGCAGGAGCTGCGGCAGGCAAAAGCGATTCTCCAGCAGGTCAGTGACGAGCTGAGGGCACAGGATATTCCCTTTCGGGAGGTGGAGGTGGGTATCATGATAGAGACTCCGGCGGCGGTGATGATCAGTGATCAGCTGGCCGGGGAAGCGGATTTTTTCAGCATCGGCACGAATGACCTGACTCAGTATACGCTGGCTATTGACAGGCAGAATCCCAGGCTGGATGCTTTCTATGACGCACACCATCCGGCAGTGCTGCGGATGATCCGTATAACAGTTGAAAATGGTCACAAGGGCGGCGCATGGGTAGGCATCTGCGGCGAGCTTGGATCAGACCTGGAACTGACAGAGATCTTTATGGAAATGGGTGTGGACGAGTTGTCCGTCTCTCCGTCCATGGTGCTGCCGGTCAGGGAACGGATCAGAAATCTATAGGTGCTTTGGAAGGAAAGAGGAAGCGCATATGAAACGGAAAGAAAGGCAGAAAAGGCGGATCAGCCTGGCGCTGATGATAGTATTGTGCCTGGCGGGCGTATATGGGGCAGGACAGACAGGCATACTGCAGGCAGAGCCGGTTTCGGATTCCGCACACGCCACAGTAAGTGTGCCCATGGAGCAGTTCTATCAGGACAGCCCGGTAAAGCTGCCGGATGCAGAGGGTCCCCTGGAGCGGATGGAGCAGAGCCGGATTACCGTTTTGCTGGAGCGGTGCAAGACGGAGAAACGAAACAGTTTCAAAGGCGCAGGGGAGTTTGCCGGCGCAGCCATAGAGAATTTCAGACAGTTTACAGGGATTTGTGACAGGGTGGATGATATAGGGACAGCATTTCCCGGTAATCAGAGCAGAATTATTTCCTATATACATGATAAGGACGGGCAGAAAGGCAATACCATTTCATCATCGGATGATTTCGTACGTAGAATAAAGGATGAGAGGATGGTAGCGTTATGTTACAGAATATATTTGTAGGGGTAATGTGTGTGATCGTCGGTGCAGTGGCCGTCTGGGGCTGGTGGATGGAAAACGGGCCGGATCGCTCCGGATCAGGGAGTAAGAAGAAACAGAGTGAAGAGAAGGATGAGCAAGAGGGGGCATAGGTTGAAAAATCAGAGATTTTTCACGTTTCTATTTAAGCAGTACCGCAAGCGGGGCTTGCGGTATGCATGGGGATTCGTTCAAAATGTAAAAAGAATATAAATTTTATAAAGAAAGTGTTTTTGCTATAGATTATTTTGAAAACAGTGCTAAAATGAGTTTCAGATTCTTGCCCCGGCTTGCAACGTGCTGCTTGCGGCGGAGTAATATTTTAAATAGCAGCGCAGGAATGGAGACATCTGCATGAAGTGGATCAAAAAGCATAAAAAACTCTGTATCTTTCTGGTGATTGGGATAATTCTGGCAATTCTGGCGGGCAGATTTATCGTTAATATGCGTGCGGCGGCGGAAACCATGATGAGTATGCTCAGCCAGCAGGAGACGGCTGTCGTGGAACGCCGTTCCCTGGTGGAAAACATATCCGCCACAGGATCGGTCACCAGCGCCGACAGTAAGAACGTGACGGCAGAGGTTACGGGTGTGAAATCACTCAGTGTGCCGGTACAGGTGGGCGATACGGTGCAGGAAGGAGATCTGCTGTGCCTGCTGGATACGGCGGATCTGGAAGAAAATCTGGCAAATTCTGAATTATCCTTAAGCGTGACCCAGAGCAGGACTCAGCTGGATCTGGATGCGGCCCGGCGCAATCTGGAGGAGGCGGGAACCTCTGCCCAGATCGAACAGTCCCGGATGGAGGATCAGGTAGCCAGCGCCCTAAAGAGCTATGAAGAAGCCAGGGAAAGTATGAACAGAGCCGGTTCCAGCTATGGCAATGCCAATCATAACAGCACACAGATTCGTATTGCGCTGGAGGATTATCAGGCTCAGCTTGCCCAGGTACATGAGCAGTTAAATCAACAGACAGAGGCCGGAGGCTCCGTATCGGGCTCCGATGCGGATAATGCTGCAGCGCTGGAGGCGGAGGCTGCACGTCTGGAGCAGCTGATTACTGAATACCAGCTGAGATACAGCACTGCCCAGGAGACGGAGCAGGGGCTGAAATCCGTTTACGACCAGGCCATTACAGCGGTGAACAATGCCTATGATGCCTATCAGAAGCAGCTGCAAAGTCAGGAGGACATCATTCGCAGCGGCAACAGCACCCTGCAGAGCAGACAGGACAGTCTTACCTCCAGCCAGTTAAATGCCGCAACCTCCGGTATGTCTGATCAGCAGCAGATTGACCGTTACTTGGAGCAGATTGCAGCCTGCAGCGTGACGGCGCCTATAAGCGGTGTGGTAACGGCGGTGAATCTGGAAACAGGAGACAGCTATAACGGCGGTACGATTGTAACCATTGAAGATATCAGCAGCTATGAAGTTACTGTGGAGATCGATGAATATGATATCAGTAAGATCGAAGTGGGCCAGAGAGTGGTGATCAAGACCAACGGTACCGGAGATCTGGAGCTGGAGGGGGAGGTGATTTCCATTGCCCCGAGGGCAACGGGAGGCTCCTCTGTGACCTATACCGTAAAAACCAGCATTGATACTCCCTGCGAGAACCTGCGTATGGATATGACGGCCAAGCTGAGCATCATTATCAGCAGTAAGGAAAATGTCCTGACGGTGCCTTACGCTGCGGTGCAGACGGCGGAAGACGGCAGCTATTATATAGAGGTGGCAGAGGAAGGCGGCACGGCGGAAGCGGGCCAGGAAAGCTGCGAATGCTCCCCAGACCCGCCGGATTCCCGTGACAAAGGGCATTGAGAGCGATTATTATGTGGAGATTTCCGGAGAGGGTATCACGGAAGGGCTGGAGGTCATTGTCCCTGCCAGTGACAATATGAACGATCTTACCCGGCTGTTGGAGCAGATGGGCCCCATGGGAGGTTTTTAGATGAGTAAACGAGCAATGATCGAGCTGAAGGACATCTATAAGCGCTTCTATATCGGTACGCCCAATGAACTGCAGGTATTAAACGGCATTAACCTGACCATTTATGAAGGAGAATTTGTAGCCATTGTGGGAGCCTCCGGCTCCGGTAAGTCCACACTGATGAACATTATCGGTGCTCTGGATCGTCCTACCGAGGGACAGTATCACTTAGAGGGGCTGGATATGACCGCTGCCAAGGATAAGGATTTGTCCGGTATCCGCAACCGTAAGATCGGCTTCGTGTTTCAGACCTATAACCTGATAGCCAGGACCAATGCGCTGAAAAATGTGGAGATGCCCATGCTCTATGCGGGGATTACCGGTAAAAAGCGGGTGGAAAGAGCCAAAGAGCTTCTGACCATGGTGGGCATGGCGGACCGCATGAAGCACCTGCCGGAGGAATTATCCGGGGGACAGAAGCAGCGGGTAGCCATAGCCAGGGCCATGGGCAATGATCCGGCCATCATCCTGGCAGATGAGCCTACCGGCGCATTGGATTCCGCTACAGGACGTATGGTTATGGACTTGTTTCATAAGCTGCATAAGGAACAGGGCAAGACGATTGTGCTGATCACCCACTCTCCGGAGCTGGCGGAAGAAACGGAACGGGTGGTTACCATCAAGGATGGCTCCATTATCGGGGAAAGGCAGGGCGGAGACATATGATGATGTTTTATGAAAATATCCGGTTGGCTTTGTTCAGCCTGAAAGCGAATAAGATGCGCGCCCTGCTGACTATGCTGGGTATCATCATCGGAATCTCGTCTGTAATTGCCATTATGACGGTGGGCAATTCCGTAACCTCAACGGTGACGGATTCCATGAATTCCATGGGCGTCAATAATATTACGGTGGGTCTGCAGCAGAAGGAACAGGAGGAGGAAACCACGCAGGAGGGTATGTCCTTTGGCGGCGGCCGCAGCAGCAGCGTGACCAGGGAGGAAGATTATTTTACCAGGGAAATGCTGGAAAACTATTGCGAGACCTATGCGGATTCCATTGCCGGTATCTCCGTTTCCGAAAGCCTGGGACAGGGCAGGATACAGGACGGCGGCCTGTATGCCAATGTATCCGCCATGGGCACCAGCCTGGGCTATTTTCTGGCCAATGATCTGGAGCTGCTGGCGGGCAGATATTTCAGCCAGACGGAGATGGATGAGGGATATCGGGTGGCCATGGTATCAGATGTGGTAGTCAACAATATGTTTGACGGAGATATGGATAAGGCTATCGGCAGCATCGTCCAGGTCAATGTGGGGGATAAATATTATGATTTTGCAGTGATCGGTGTTTATCAATATGAACAATCGGCCATGATGATTTCCCTGGTATCGGAGAAGGATACCATGACAAACCTCTATATTCCGCTGAGAACGGCCATGGAGATCAATCATAGCGAGAGCTATTCCCAGTTTACGGTAATCACCAGGGATGGTGTGGACAGTGATGCCTTTGCAGATACTACGGAAAATTTTCTGTCGGCCTATTACCGCAATAACCGGAATTTTGAGCCGTCGGCTTTCAGTATGGCCTCCATGGTGGAGATTATGTCGGATATGATGTCCACCATTACTACTGCGATTGCGGTGATTGCAGGCATTGCTCTGTTGGTGGGCGGTATCGGCGTCATGAATATTATGCTGGTGTCCATCACGGAACGAACCCGGGAGATCGGTACCCGCAAGGCTCTGGGAGCGCCTAACAGTGCCATACGTCTGCAGTTTATCATTGAATCCATTGTGATCTGCCTGATCGGTGACTTTATCGGTATCGTGCTGGGTGTGATCCTGGGGATAAGCGCTGCAAACTTTTTAGGAGCGGCAGCGACGCCGTCCCCGGAGAGTATTCTGCTGTCTCTGGGCTTTTCCATGGGCATTGGTATCTTTTTCGGATACTATCCTGCAAATAAGGCGGCGCAGATGGATCCGATTGAAGCGCTTCGATATGAATAAAAATTTTGGAGGCTGACATGTCTTATCAATTAGTAATATTTGATCTGGATGGTACGATCCTCAATACGCTCGAGGATTTGGAAGATGCGACCAATTACGCCTTGGAACAGCACGGATATCCCCGGCGTAGTCTGGAGGAGGTGCGCCGCTTTGTGGGCAACGGGATCCGTAAGCTGATTGAGCGGGCGGTGCCTGCAGGAATACCGGAAGAAGAGATAGACGGAGTACATCGGACTTTTTCTGCCTATTATCAGCTGCACTGTGCGGACAAGACCCGGCCCTATGAGGGGATTCTTTGGCTGCTGCAGCGTCTGCGGGCAGCAGGGCATCTGACCGCTGTGGTATCCAATAAGGAGGATACGGCGGTTCAGTCCCTGTGCAGACATTATTTTGACGGGCTGTTTGATTATGCCATAGGGGAGCGGGACGGGATCCGCAGGAAACCGGCCCCGGATGCTGTATGGGAAGTGCTGCGCCGACTGCAGACGGATACGTCCCAGGCGGTGTACGTCGGGGACTCAGAGGTGGATATCGAGACGGCGGCGAATGCCGGAATGGATAGTATCAGCGTGACCTGGGGATTCCGGGACAGAGAATTTCTGGAGAGCCGGGGCGGCCGCCGTTTTGTGGATACTCCGGAGGAGCTCTATGATATGATTGAGGAAAACAAATAAGTTTATTCTTTTTTTATAAAAAATATTAGCGCTCACTCTTGACGAGTGCTAATATGTGTGTTATATTACACATAGAACAAGAAAAAGGATTACCTCTTAGAGATAATCCTGATATAGTAAAAAAGGAGAGATGACTTATGATGATGCCCAGTATTTTTAGAGAGAACTTATTTGATGATTTCTTTGGATTTGATTATCCGTTTGCGGGACGTCGGGGAATGGATGCAAATGCGCTGATGAAAACCGATGTAAAAGAGCATGAAGACGGATATGAGCTGGAAGTGAGTCTTCCCGGATATAAGAAAGAGGATATCTGCGCAGAACTGAAGGATGGATATCTTACGATCACTGCTTCCACCTCTCAGAACAATGATGAAAAGGATGAGAAGACCGGCAAATATATCCGCAGAGAAAGATATTCCGGCTCCTGCAGCAGAAGCTTTTATGTAGGGGATGCTGTTACACAGGAAGAGGTTAAGGCGAAATATGAGAACGGCGTTCTTACCCTTGCAATCCCGAAAAAGGATCCTGAGAAGCCGGAGGAAAAAAAGAAAATCATTGCAATCGAGGGTTAATGGTACTTTAAGCTGCAAGGGGCTGCATGGATGATACATGCAGCCCTTTGCAATCGGATGGAACCGTTTTAGGGCTGCCGTCCGGTTTCAAAAGCTTTCCGTGCAGGATCTGACGGCCGTCTGAAGAAAGGAGGTATACTTATGGCACAGAAAAAAGATTATTATGAGATTCTGGGTATCCCAAGGAATGCAGATGCGGATACCATCAAAAAAGCATACCGGAAGCTGGCTAAGAAGTATCATCCTGACACCAATAAGGGAGATCCCAATGCCGATGAAAAATTTAAGGAAGTGACAGAGGCATATGACATTCTGAGGGATGCTGAAAAAAGAAAGCTGTATGATCGGTTCGGAATGGCGGCTTTTGACGGAAGTATGGATTCCGGAGCATATCAGTCCTCCGGCCGGACAAATGGGGGCTACAGAACCTATCATTTTGAAGGGGATGATATCCATGATTTGTTTCGGGATATCTTCGGCGGAGAATTTAAAACCGGCAGGAAAAGCAGTTTTGGAGATGACTTTGACAATTATGACTTTACGCATCGCTCTTTCCGGGGAGAGGATGTGTCGGCACAGCTTCATATAAGCTTTGACGAAGCTGTATCCGGCTGCAGCAAGGTCATCACTTTTCAGGATGAAAGCGGTATGAAGCAAACCTTACAGGTAAATATCCCGGCAGGCATAGATACCGGTAAAAAAATCAGACTGCAGGGAAAGGGCCTTGGCGGAACAAACGGCGGGATGGCCGGAGATTTGTATCTGGAAGTGATCGTAGAGAAAAAAGCAGGTTTTGAACGGAAGGGACAGGACGTTTACACAACGATTCAGATTCCCTATGCTACAGCTGTATTGGGCGGAGAAGCTATCGTACCTACTTTGTATGGAAATGTGCGATGCCGGATTAAAGAGGGAACGCAATCCGGATCGAAGATACGTCTGCGGGGGAAGGGCATTGTATCCATGGATCATCCGTCATTGAAGGGGGATCAATATGTGACAGTGGAGATACAGGTGCCCCGGGAACTGAATCCGGAGGCAAAACAGAAATTGAGAGAATATCAGCGGGCGGTATAAAAGAGCTCCCGCTCATCTTGACAGAACTTTATCTACCAATTAGAATGAAATAAATCAGATGCAAAAAAGGTGTTGTGTCTCAGGGATAGGATGCAGCTTATGTGTATGCAGTATAGAGAAATGTCAGAGGAACAAGGGATGAAGCAGCAGGAAAAAAGAGAAAAGCTTAATTTTCGTTTTACGGAAAAAAGCTTCATGCAGGACGAGCAGGAGGGGGAATATATAGAAGAGATTCTGCCATGGAAGGAGCGTTTTGAGACTGACAGATGGAAAGCAGTCTATGCACTGGGCTTTGAGGAGAAGCCGAAGTGGCTGGACGCCGCAGGAACTTTTCTGTATCAGGTGGCAGACGGGTTTCAAAGGCTACTGACCCGTCGGCCGGATCTGGAGATAGTCAGGGAAAACGTCAAAGTAGTGCCGGAAGAGGATGTGCTGGAGGGACTTTTGAACTCCATACCCTTTACCTTGGGGGCAGAATATGTGACGGCGGACTGGCTGCGTGAGGCCTTTGCTCATCTGCAATCGATTTTTGCGGAAGAAATTAAGGCCTATGAGGGAACGGTTGCGTTTTATCTGGCGGAGAAGAGCCAGCATCTGCGGGTTCCGGAACGTATTTTCTTTCATTTGGTGGAAAACAGGGAGGAGGGGTATCCCTTTGCATTCCTTGCTACCTATGCGACGAAGAGCGATAATGGGAAGGTACGCCATATGCCGCTTCAATACGCCATGACAGAATATCATGCAGAAAGAGAAAAGCTGCTGGAGCTTCTGTCCTGTCTGAACAAAGCCTCGGAGGTATCACCCTTGATCGGGGAGTTTGTAGAGAAGGGGGAGTTATTCCATCCCCTGCGCCTGACATCGGAGGAGGCCTATCAGATCCTGCAGGATGTTCCCCGCATAGAAGAGGTGGGTATCATATGCAGGATCCCCAATTGGTGGAGAAGAAACGCCTGCGGTATATCCATGTCTGTGAATTTGGGAGAGGATAAACCGCCCATGCTCGGCCTGGATACGATCCTCGGCGTGGTTCCTCAGCTGGTGGTGGACGGCGTGCCGCTGACCAGGGAGGAGATTGAAAAGCTTTTGTGCCAGACAGAGGGACTGGCGTTCTTAAAGGGGAAATGGATTGCGGTAGACCATGCAAAGCTCAGAAAGCTGCTGGAGGAAATAGCCCATTATCAGGGAGAGATCACATTGCTGGAGGCCCTGCGCATGGGGTTGCGCGATCAGCAGAAAACGGGTGCTGATGTTGGCCCGGTGATAACTAACGGGACATGGCTGTCACAATTGCTGCAAGATCTTCGGTCGCCGAAAAGTATTCGCTCTGCGATTGTGCCCAAGAGTTTTCAGGCAACGCTGCGCCCTTATCAGAAGGATGGATTTACCTGGCTGAATTATATGAATAAACTGCATTTCGGAGCATGTCTTGCCGATGATATGGGGCTGGGTAAAACCGTTCAGGTGCTGGCATTTTTGGAGAAGCTCCGGAATGCCCGAAAGAACGCCAGGGTGCTTCTGGTAGTACCGGCGTCCTTGTTGGGAAACTGGCAGAGAGAGACCGAAAAATTCACTCCCAGAATGCCCTTTGTGATACTTCACGGAGGCGGTGCGAAGCTGATGGGGAAGGCAGTTATGGAAAAGCCTGCCTTTCTCACGATTACCACATACGGGATGGCTGTGCGGATCGAGGAGCTGGAACAAGTCGACTGGGACTGTCTGATTCTCGATGAAGCGCAGGCGATCAAGAACCCCATGACCAAGCAGACTAGGCGGGTGAAGTCCCTGCGCAGCAAGATGCGGATCGCCATGACGGGTACACCCATTGAAAATGATCTGACCAATCTCTGGTCCCTCTTCGATTTTCTGAATAAGGGCTTGCTGGGGAGTTCAGCGGAGTTTCACGATTACTGTAAAAAACTGGAGGATCATCCGGAGGGATATGCAAAGCTGAAATCCATGATTGCGCCGTTTATGCTGCGCCGGGTGAAAACGGACAAAGCCATTATTTCCGATTTGCCGGATAAGCTGGAAAAGGTGAATTATGTGGAGCTTTCCAGGCAGCAGACGGTGTTGTACCGAAGATATGTCTCGGAGCTTGCGAGTAAGTTGAATGAGCTGAGCGGCATACAGCGCAAAGGCTTGGTGCTGGCTTCACTAACCAAATTAAAGCAAATCTGTAATCATCCGGATCAATATCTTGGACAGACGGCTTATGAACCGAAAGAAAGCGGAAAGTTTGAGATGCTTCGGGAAATATGTGAAACGATATACGAAAAAAGGGAGAGGGTTCTTGTCTTTACACAATTTAAAGAAATTACGCCCTATCTGGATGATTATTTGGCAGAAATTTTTCATTGTCATGGATATGTGCTCCATGGAGGAACGCCTGTAGCCAGGAGAAATCAAATGGTAGAAGCGTTCCAGGGGGAAAAGTATGTGCCCTATATGGTGTTGTCCGTGAAAGCAGGAGGAACCGGACTGAATCTGACAAACGCCAATCATGTCATCCATTTTGACAGGTGGTGGAACCCTGCGGTAGAAAATCAGGCAACGGATCGTGCTTATCGCATCGGACAGAAAAATAATGTTATGGTGCACAAGCTGGTGTGTAAGGGCTCCATTGAAGAAAAGATAGATGAGATGCTGGAATCGAAAAAGGAATTGGCAGCAAATGTAATCGGATCCGGGGGCGAAAGCTGGATTACGGAAATGGGCAATGAGGAACTGCTGTCCATTCTGACGCTGGATTAGGATCCTTTTGATTTGGCGGGGGTATTATGGGAAGAAGTTATTGGCATACAGAGGAATATTATAGTCAGCCGGATGCGACACAACTGCGGATCAATGCAAGACAGACTATGCAGAAAGAAAAATCCAAAGGGAGGACTCTGCATCCTGTCATGATTTCCGGTCGGAATATTGTGAAAAGCTGGTGGGGAAAGGCCTGGTGCGATAATCTGGAGAAGTATGCGGATTTTGAGAGCCGTCTGGAGCGGGGAAAGCGATATGTGCGCACCGGAGCGGTGGTAGATCTTCAGATCCAAAAGGGCAAGGTGTCAGCCCGCGT
>CALWLO010000084.1 GCA_944381545.1 uncultured Acetatifactor sp.
TAATGAAAAACAGGTTAAAAATTATGATTTTAACCGTCCCGCTAAGTTCTCTAAGGAGCATCTGAGAACACTGGAGATCATCTATGAGCATTACAGCAGATTGATTTCCACGAATTTGCCGGTGTATCTGCGCAAGAATGTGCAGGTAACAGTTTCCAGCTCGGAGACGGTTGCTTTTTCTGAGTTCAGCAATGCGCTGTCCAATCCTGTGATATTGGGGATCGTAAATTTTCAGCCCCTTAACGGAAATATTATTATTGAACTGTCCTCTAACCTGGGGTATGCCATGATCGACCGCATGCTGGGAGGGGATGGGCTTCCTCTTGATAAAACCAGGGAATTTTCTGAGATTGAGCTGACGATTATTCAGAAAATGATGGTGCTCTTTACGCAGCTGATGCGGGATCCCTGGAAAAATGTGTTAGAAATATCTCCTATGCTGAGCAGGATAGAAACCAATCCACAGTTCGCACAGGTAGTGGCCCCCACAGATATGACGGCTATTGTGACATTGAATATGAAGATCGGTGATGTGGAAGGGTATATCAATATCTGTCTTCCCTATTTTACACTGGAAGATATCATGGATAAGCTGAATACCAAGTACTGGTATTCTACGATGCAGGAAAATAAGGATCAGAATTATGAGGAAAATATTGAGACTCTGATCCGCAAGGTGGAGGTGCCGGTCAAGGCCATACTGGGCAAGAGCAGTATCCTGGTATCTGATTTTATGGGACTGCAGGTAGGAGACTGTATCCGGCTGGATACCAAGGTTGACAGCGAAATGGATGTATATGTGGGAAATATCAGGAAATTTACAGCACTCCCCGGTGCAAACAATGATTTCTATGCCGTGCGGGTTACGGCGGTGATTCATGAGAATGATTGATTGCTGCAGGGAAAGCGTTTACAGGAAAAAACAGCCGTCTGTATGAACGGCAGAATGGAGGAAAACATGGATGGAGAAGGAATGCTGTCACAGGATGAGATCAATGCACTGCTAAGTGGCATGGATCTGTCCGATGACGGAGGGGATACCAGCGGCGATCCTATATACTCCGGCTCCAGAGAGGCAAATCGTGTGGACGGTTCAGCAGAGCCTGGAGAGGAAGAACTGCTGATGGATGTGGAGAAGGATGCAATCGGTGAGATAGCGAATATCAGCATGGGGGCATCAGCCACTACCCTTTATTCTCTGGTCAACAGAAAAGTTAGTATCACCACTCCTGTGGTAACCCTGGCTAAGTGGAGCAGTCTGCTTGATGAGTATGAGAGACCCTGCGTGTTCATTCAGATCAAATACACACAGGGGCTGGACGGCACGAATATCCTGGTTTTGAAGGACAGGGATGTGAAAATCATCACCGATTTGATGATGGGCGGTGACGGTACCAATATAGAGGGGGAGATCGAAGAACTGCATCTGAGTGCAATTTCAGAGGCTATGAACCAGATGATGGGATCAGCGGCCACATCTCTTTCTACCATGCTGGGAACGGTTATCGATATCAGTCCGCCGGACGCCAATCTTATGAATCTGGTGGATTATGCCGATGGCTCCTCAGTATTGCCGTTTTTAGGGGGCACCTTTGTAAAAATCAGCTTTTGCATGCAGATCGGAGATTTGGTGGACAGTACGATCATGCAGCTGTATCCCATTGAATTTGCCAAGAAGCTGGTAAACACCTTTATCGGTGCACAGATGGGCAGCATAGATGCGGCGCCGGAACCGGAGCCTGTACCGGCATCACAGCCGCAGACGGGTATGGATTCTCAGATGGGCATGAACGCCCAGATGATGGGAGCGCAGCCCCAGATGGGAACGAACGCCCAGATGATGATGGGAGCGCAGCCCCAGATGGGCATGAACGCCCAGATGATGGGAGCACAGCCCCAGATGGGAACGAACGCCCAGATGATGATGGGAGCGCAGCCCCAGATGGGCATGAACGCCCAGATGATGGGAGCACAGCCCCAAATGGGTATGAACCCCCAGATGATGGGGGTGGATCCCTACGGATATCCCCATGCATATGGTCAGATGGGAATGCAGCCACAGCCGGGCATGCAGAATGTAAATGTCCAGCCGGCCCAATTCCAGAATTTTTCCGGAGATGTGGGTGCAATGGCCAGTCAGGAGAATATCGGACTGATTATGGATGTACCGTTGGAGGTTACTGTGGAGCTGGGCAGAACCACCAAATCAATCGCAGATATTCTGGACTTTGCGCCGGGTACGATCATTGAACTGAACAGAATCGCCGGTGAACCCATAGATGTGCTGGTAAACGGTAAATTTGTTGCAAAGGGCGAAGTGGTAGTAATTGAAGAAAGTTTTGGTATCAGAGTTACCGAAATAATCAAATAACCAGGGATGTAACGGAAAATGGAGGAAGATATGGCAAAAAATATTTTGATTTGTGATGACGCAGCTTTTATGAGAATGATGATCAAGGATATTCTGAGCAAAAACGGTTATAACGTTATCGGCGAAGCTGAGAATGGTGCAAAGGCGGTGGAGAAGTATTCCGAATTAAAGCCCGATCTGGTACTGATGGATATTACCATGCCGGAGATGGATGGTATTGCCGCACTGAAGAAGATCAAGGCGTCTGATCCCGGCGCTACTGTGATCATGTGTTCCGCAATGGGACAGCAGGCCATGGTAATAGAATCCATTCAGGCAGGTGCCAAGGACTTTATCGTAAAGCCTTTCCAGGCAGACCGCGTTATTGAAGCGGTAAAGAAGGTAGTGGGCTGATGCTGCTTACAGGTGTGGACGGATATGCACAGCTGATTACGGTGCTGATCATTTTCGTCATAGTATTGGCGGTTACGGCGTGGGTGACCAAATATATTGCCAGATATCAAAGGGCTCAGGGAGCCGGAGGCAATATTGAAGTGCTGGAAACCAGACAGATTGCACCGGGAAAATATATCCAGCTGGTGCGGATTGGGGATACCTACGTTGCTATTGCCGTATGTAAGGATGCAGTGACGATGCTGTGCCGGATTCCCAGTGACCAAATATGCACAAAGGATGGAACCGGAGGGAAGGGGCTGAATTTCAGGGAATTAATGAGCAATTTGAGCCGAAAGGAAGCGGCCTCACAGGAGCCGGAGGGAGAGCAGACGAATGGCTGTGATCAGTAATCAAAAAATGAAGAAAATGATTCTGCGCTTAATATGCCTGCTGATTACGGTAGGCATATTGTGTATTCATGCATCAATTAGCGCCTATGCCCTGGAAGACCAGTCTACCGGTTCCACGGACGAGACAACGATCCGGTATGAAGCGGGGGAGATCCAGACGCCGGAAGAACTGGAAGAGCTGAATGTGCAGAACACTTTTACCATCACCTACAATAATGATAACGGACAGATCAATGGCGCTCTCAGGATTCTGATTACACTGACGCTGATCGCTCTGGCCCCGACGCTTTTGCTCATGCTTACGTCCTATACCAGAACCATCATTGTGCTGCACTTTACCAGGTCGGCGCTGAGTACACAGACCTCGCCGCCTAATCAAGTGCTCATCGGGATTGCCTTGATTCTGACTTTTTTTATTATGCAGCCCACGCTGGAGAGGGTCTATAACGAAGCCATCGTGCCGTATGACGAGGGTACGATTACCCAGGAGGAGGCGTTTGAGGCGGGAATACAGCCCTTCAGGGACTTTATGTATCAGGAGACGCTGGTACAGGATGTTGATTTGTTTATGGAGATTGCAGGGCAGGAGTGGGATGGGGAGACGTTAAGCCAGATCCCTACCTCCGTACTGATTCCCAGTTTTATCATCGGAGAATTGCGGCAGGCATTTTTCATGGGATTTATTATTTATATTCCCTTTATTGTCATTGACATGGTGGTTGCCTCCACGCTGATGGGTATGGGTATGATGATGCTGCCGCCCACCATGATATCCATGCCCTTTAAGATTCTGCTGTTTGTACTGGCAGACGGCTGGAGCCTTGTGATTATGAATCTGGTTCGAACGTTTTATTAGGGAAAGGGAGAGTGTATTTATATGATGACTGTAGAAGAAGTGGCAGATATCGCCGGTCAGACATTATGGCTGATTGTCCAGGTGTCGATGCCGGTATTGCTGGTGTCTCTGGTCATCGGCCTGCTGGTCAGTATCTTTCAGACTGTGACTTCCATACAGGAACAGACGCTGACCTTTGTACCCAAGATTATCGGTGTATTTTTGGCTCTGATCCTGTTGGGCCCCTGGATGATGAATACCATGGTGGAATTTACAATGCAGCTATGGTCCAATTTCAGCTTGTATGTAAGCGGATAGGCCGGAAACCAGAATGATTAATTTTTCTTTCTCAATTTATGATTTGGAATATTTTCTGCTGATACTGACCCGGGTAAGCTGCTTTATATTTGCAGCCCCTTTCTTCAGCTTAAGCAATACGCCCCGGCATGTGAGGATAGCGCTGTCAGTGTTTACCGCATTGCTGCTCTATCAGACGCTGACACCGGCACCTGCTGTGGAATACCGCACAGTTATGGGCTATGCGGTAATCGTGATGAAGGAAGCGGCCACCGGCCTGATTATCGGTCTGGGAGTGAATTTGTGCAGCGCTATTGTGAACTTTGCAGGTCATATTGTGGATATGGAGACTGGGCTTTCCATGGTTACATTGCTGGATCCTGCCACCATGACAAGTACAAGTATTACCGGCGCATATTATCAGTATGTGCTGATGCTGATGATGATTGCCAGCGGCATGTACCGGTATCTGCTGGGGGCGCTGGCGGATACTTTTATCCTCATTCCGGTAAATGGAGCCGTCTTTCAGACGGATTCCCTGCTGGCCTGGGCTGTAAAATTCATGGGGGATTATATCATTATCGGTTTTCGGATCTGTTTGCCCGTGTTCTGCGTGATCCTGATGCTGAATGCGATCCTGGGAGTACTGGCTAAAGTGTCTCCCCAGATGAATATGTTTGCCGTGGGAATTCAGTTAAAGATTCTGGTGGGGCTGGTCGTGCTGTTTCTTTCAGCCAGTATGCTGCCCAGTGCGGCAAACTTTATTTTCCAGCAGATGAAGGAAACCATCACAGCGTTAGTGGGAGGCATGACGTGATACTGCAGTATAATCTTCAGTTTTTTGCCAAGGATGGCCCAGGCGGAGAAAAAACAGAACCTGCTACCGAGAAAAAGCTGCGGGACGCCAGAAAGGAAGGGCAGGTAGCTAAAAGCCGGGAGGTTGCCAATGGCTTGGGAATTTTGTGCCTGTTCCTGATTCTGAAATTCTACGTGGGAACCATGGGCACAAGGTTTTGGGAAATGTTTCATACAAGCTATAACAGTATTCCGGAAACTTTGACCTTCTGGGGCGGAAATATGCCGCAGAGTGAGATACGCCTGCTTTTTAACGAACTGCTGGCGGGCATTCTGCTGATTATTGCGCCGGTGCTGCTGATCGGCTTTGTGGTGGCTTTTCTGGCTGATGTGATGCAGGCAAAATGGAAGGTGACAGGCAAGCCGCTGAAACCGAAATTCAGTAAATTGAATCCCATCAAAGGATTTAAGAAGATTTTTTCCGCAAATGCACTGGTAGAATTGCTGAAATCCGTTGCAAAGATAGGAGTGCTTGTCTATATTGCATACTCTTATCTGCAGGATAAAGGGACGCTGCTATTTTCTCTGTATGATATGCCGCTGATGCAGGCGATTGCCCTGGCAGGGGAAACGGTGACGGATCTGGGAATCCGGATTGCGGCTGTATATATGTTGATTGCCCTGGCAGATTATATTTATCAGAAGTTCAAATTCAGTCAGGATATGCGGATGACCAAGCAGGAGATTAAGGACGAGTTCAAGCAGGCAGAGGGGGATCCTCAGATCAAGGGAAGGATACGCCAGAAGATGCGGGAAGCGTCCCAGCGCCGAATGATGCAGGATCTGCCCCGGGCAGATGTGGTCATTACCAACCCTACCCACTATGCGGTAGCGATCCAGTACGATCCGGATGTGGCCGACGCCCCGCTGGTGTTGGCGAAAGGGGCGGATCACCTGGCAGCCCGGATCAAGGAGATTGCCAGGGAAAATCATATTGAAATTGTGGAAAACAAGCCTTTGGCCCGTATGCTTTACGCCAATGTGGACGTGGGACAGATGGTGCCGCCGGAGCTGTATCAGGCAGTGGCCGAGGTACTTGCTTTTGTATATAAGCTGCAGGGAAAAATATAATGGCCCGGGCAGGTAAAATAAGCAGGAAAGGAGGAACCGGATATGAATATTAATATAACAAGGCTGTCAAAAATGGATGCCATGGTAGCAATCTATATGCTGGTAGCTTTCCTGATGCTGATTATTCCCTTGCCTGCAGGTTTGCTGGATGTCTTTATGGCCTTTAATATTGCCATAGCCCTTACGATCCTGTTTGTGTGCATGTTCAGCAAGGAAGTGCTGGATCTGTCCTATTTTCCCACGATCCTGCTCTTTACCACCATATTCCGAATTGCCATGAATGTATCCTCCACCAGGCTGATCCTGACCACCGGTACCTCCGGAAATGTCGTCAAAACCTTCGGTGAGTTTGTGGGCGGCGGTGATCTGGTGGTTGGCGCCATTATTTTCATCATATTGATCATGATTCAGTTCCTGGTGATCAACAAGGGTTCGGAACGTGTGGCAGAAGTAACGGCAAGATTTACCCTGGATGCTATGCCGGGTAAGCAGATGGCCATTGATGCGGACTTAAATACCGGTGCCATCACAGATGAACAGGCCAAGGAACGCAGAGATAAGATCCAGCTGGAATCCAGCTTTTTCGGCTCTATGGATGGTGCCGTAACGTATGTAAAAGGTGATGCGATCGCAGGCCTTCTGCTGACAGTGATAAACCTGGTGGGCGGTATGGCCATAGGTGTTCTGCGGGACGGCATGGATATTATGACTGCGCTGGATAACTATGGCCTTTTGACCATTGGCGACGGTCTGGTAAGCCAGATCCCCTCTCTGTTAGTCTCCTTGTCCACCGGTATTCTGGTGACGAAGGGCGGCAAGGAAGCGGAGTTTGGTCCCGTCATTATCAAGCAGCTTTTCGGCATTCCCAAGGTGATGTATTTTGTAGGGGCTACCCTATCCGTACTTGGATTTGCCACGGAATTAAATACCATCCTGTTTGTGGGCATGGGGCTTTTGTTTGTGGTGGGCGGACGCAGCGTTGCCGCCAATCTGGAGGCGGCAGCCACAGAGACAGCAGTGGACACGGAAGAAGTGGCGGCGGAGGAGATCCGACAGCCCGAAAATGTGAACAGTCTGCTGCAGGTGGATCCCATAGAACTGGAATTTGGCTATGGCATCATTCCCCTGGCGGATGTGAACCAAGGCGGCGATCTGCTGGACCGCGTGGTAATGATTCGAAGGCAGATGGCGCTGGAGCTGGGCACCGTGGTGCCGATTATCCGGCTGCGGGATAATATACAGCTGAACCCCAATCAGTATATTATCAAGGTAAAGGGAATACAGGTAAGTGAGGGGGAAATCCTGTTTGACCATTATATGGCGATGAATCCCGGGTATGTGGAGGAGGAAATCACCGGTATTCCTACTATCGAGCCATCCTTTCATCTGCCCGCCATCTGGATTACAGAAGGACAGAGGGAAAGGGCAGAGAGCCTGGGCTATACAGTGGTAGATCCGCCGTCCATCATTGCCACCCATCTGACGGAGACGATCAGGCAGTATATCTCGGAGCTTCTGACCAGGCAGGATGTGCAGAATCTGATCAACAATCTGAAGGATACCAATCCATCGCTGGTGGAAGAACTGGTGCCCAAGCTGCTGGGTCTCGGTGAGATCCAGAAGGTGCTGCAGAATCTGTTGAAGGAGGGGGTATCCATCCGGGATTTGCTGACTATTTTGGAGACATTGGCGGACTATGCTCCCACCACAAGGGATACGGATATTCTGACAGAGTATGTCCGACAGAGCTTAAAACGTGCGATTTCCAGCAAATTTTTCCCTGCGCATGAGACAAGCAGCGTAGTGACGCTGGATCCCAAGATCGAACAGGAGATCATGAACAGTGTAAAGCAGACAGAAACAGGAGCGTACCTGAATTTGGATCCTGCCCGCTCCAAGGCCATCATTAACTCGGTGGGAAAGGAGCTGCAGAAACTGGAGAATCTGGGGAAAAGCCCGATCATTATTACGTCCCCCATTGTCAGGATGTATTTTAAACGGCTGACAGAGGATTATTACAAGGATTTGATCGTGGTATCCTACAATGAGATTGAGTCCAATGTTGAATTACAGTCAGTAGGGATGGTGACAGCATAATGATCATTAAGAAATTTACAGGAAAATCAGAGGAAGCAGCCACGGAAGCAGCCAGGAAGGAGCTTGGCAGCGGTGTGGTGATTATGAACGTCAAACAGGTAAAAGCCAAGGGAATCCTGGCTGCTTTCAAGCCAAAGCTGACAGAGGTAACTGTGGCGCTGGAGGAGGAATCAGAGCGCAGCTCCTATCTAAGGCGCGAGGGCACACCGGTTCAGATACAGAAGCCGGCCGCTGCCTGGGAGCAGGATGCTTCCGGGAAAAAGACCGTTTTTTCCGGGGAGGCACGCAGTATTGAGGAAAAGCTGGAGAATCTGCAGACTTTATTGGAAAGCCAGCTTCAGAACAGACAGGCGTCGCAGCAACAGGATCAGCCCGAGGAAGCACAGCGGCAGAACCAGCCGGCATCGGATAACTACCGGACAGAGGAAGGACAGCAGGAACGGCCCGGGGCGGACAGGGCTTCAGAGGCAGCGGCGAAACCCGAACCGGATGATGAACTTATGAAGTTTCGTAAGCTGATCTATAATACCCTGCTGGCAAATGAAGTAGATGAAAAATACGCAGGAAAAATCATGGAGGAAATGGAGAAAATCCAGAAGCCGAATATGCCCTTTGATTATCTGCTGGCGGGCATCTATCAGCGGCTGATTCTGAAATTCGGTAAGGCGGAGGAGATCACAGAGGCTGCGCAAGGTCCCCGGATCGTAACGTTTATCGGCCCTACCGGTGTGGGTAAGACAACTACCATTGCCAAGATTGCAAGCCGGTATGTGGTGGAGGAGAAAAAGAAAGTAGCGCTGCTGACCACGGATACCTATCGAATTGCGGCAGCGGAACAGCTGCGTACCTATGCCAATATCCTGATGGTGCCTTTCCGGGTGATCTATACACAGGAGGAGTTGGCGGCAGCGCTTCAGGATTTCTATGATTATGACTATATACTGGTGGACACTACAGGGCATTCCCCCCAGAATCGGGAGCAGCTGGGCAATATGAAGCAACTGCTGAAATACATGGAACAGTCTGCAGAATGCCATTTTTATCTGGTACTCAGCGCCACCACGAAATACAGGGATTTGCTGAAAATTGCAGACAGCTACAGTCAGGTAGCAGAGTATCAGCTGATTTTTACCAAGCTGGACGAGACGGAAGCTTTGGGTAATCTGCTGAATCTGCGGCTGCATACCGGGGCAGGCATCGCATATGTGACCTGTGGGCAGAATGTGCCGGATGATATTGAGGTATTCAACCCTCAGAAGACAGTAAAACAGCTTTTGGGAGGAAGAAGGGAATAGTTGTTTAACGATTACGAGAGGACACAAAATGGACCAGGCAGAACAATTACGAATTATTAAAGCAAGCCAGCAATCCAGACCTCTGGCCAGGGTGATTACCGTTACCAGCGGCAAGGGCGGTGTGGGCAAGTCCAACACTTCCATCAATCTGGCGATACAGCTGCGAAAGATGGGGCAGCGGGTGATCATACTGGATGCGGACTTCGGACTGGCTAATATAGAGATCATGTTTGGTACAGTGCCTAAGCATAACCTTTGTGATCTGATCTATCAGGGCAAAAATATCAAAGAGATTATTACCTGGGGTCCCATGGACGTAGGGTTTATATCCGGAGGCTCCGGGATCGTGGGCATGTCCAATTTAAGCAGGGATTATCTGGTGTATATCATTCGGAACCTGGCGGAGCTGGATGCCATTGCGGATGTGATTATTGTGGATACCGGGGCGGGCATTTCGGATGCTGTGCTGGAATTCCTGGTGGCCAGCGGAGAGATTCTGCTGGTAACAACACCGGAGCCAACTTCCATCACGGATTCCTATTCCCTGCTGAAGGCATTGAGTAATCATCCAAGGTATGACGGCAGCAATACTGTGGTGAAGATGATTGCAAACCGGGTGGAGAAGGAGGAAGAGGGGGAAATACTCTTTAACAAGCTCAATGCAGTAGTGTCACGATATCTGAAGCTGCCCATCAGTTATCTGGGCAGTATTCCGCAGGATCCCCAGCTCGCCAGGGCAGTGATGCAGCAGATGCCGGTGTCTATTCAGAACCCGGGCGCCAAATCCACTCTGGCCTTTGAAAAAATTGCGGCAAAGCTGATGAACCGGGAAGAGAGCACAAAGCAGCCCAAGCGGGGCATGGCAGCTTTCTTTTCGCATATTATTTCCGGTAAGAAGGGGTAAGGGAAAAGACAGGGGGAGAGGGAAGATGAGCAATATGCTTTCAAAATTTATAGAACCGGGCAATAAGATTGAAATCCAGACAGTGGAGTGGGATAAGGA
>CALWLO010000085.1 GCA_944381545.1 uncultured Acetatifactor sp.
CAGGGGCAACGTTATCGTCAAAGGCGTGGTGGAGGGAGCCACCGTCTATGCAGGAGGAAACATCGTGATTTCCCGGGGAATGAACGGTATGGGCAAGGGCCAGCTGGAGGCAGGCGGCAATATCATTGCAAAATTCCTTGAAAATGCCACGGCCAGTGCGATGGGGTATGTATCTTCGGAGTCGATCCTGCACAGCAAGGTTATGGCAGGAACCGAGGTCACGGTCAGCGGTAAGAGAGGTTTTATCACGGGTGGGCATGTATGCGCCGGCAGTAGAGTTATTGCCAAGAATCTGGGTGCGAACCTGGGTGCCGCTACCATTGTGGAGGTTGGCGTGAATCCCCGGGTGAAGGAGGAACAGCAGAAGCTGCAGAAAGAGATTTTAGAGATACAGAAGGTGATCAGAAGCGTCCAGCCGATCCTTGCCAGCTTTGCCGGGAAAAAGGCGAAGGGAGCTGAGTTCACACAGGATCAGGTGAAATATCTCAAATCTCTGATGAAGCTGGAGGAGACCAAGAAAACGGAGCTGGAGGAGAAAAATGCAAAATTGCAAGAACTTCAGGTCTATTTTGAGGAACAGAACAATGCCTATGTAGAGATCCGGGGGGAGGTGTTTCCCGGTACTACTATTGTGATTAAAGATGTATCCAAGGCGATACAGAGTAATTTTAAATATTGCCGCTTTGAACGGATACAGGGTGATGTGAAGATGGTAGGATTGTAAAAATAGGGGCGAAAGAGCAGAAAGGCAGGCAGATATGGCTATAGGTGCGATTGAAAATGCAACAGTTGCCAGAGTGCAGGATTATTCAGCAATCAAGCAGAATGAAGATAATAAGGGCTATATTCACCAGGTCAGCATTGGCCAGGACAGGGAGCAGGATAATCGCCAGAAGGCCCGCCAGGTCAGACAGGGAGATCAGGCGCTCTGGCAGAATAAGCGGCCGGATGCCCGGGAAAAGGGAAGCAATGAGTATCAGGGCAACGGCGGCAGAGACCGCAGGGAGAAAAAGCCTGCGGTGGAACAGATGGTGATAAAAGACCGGCCACATCAGGGCTTTGACATCAAGATTTAGAAGGGATCGGCAAGGATATGAGTGCAATGGAGATCGTACTTCTGATCATCGGGGGCATCGCATTTGCGGTGAGCTTTCTGATTCCGGAAGGAAAAGAGGAGATTTCGGAGGAGACCAGAAAATTGGCCAGGGAAGAGATCGGGACGTTGGTGGCTCAGGAGATGGAGCGGATTAAAAGCCAGGTGGATGATACAGTGGAGGAGGCTATGGAATATTCCATGGAGAAGACTGAGCGTTCCCTGGAGAGAATATCCAATGAAAAGATTATGGCAGTGAATGAATATTCGGAAACGGTGCTGGAACAGATCAACAGGAGCCAGCAGGAGATGACGTTTCTGTATGATATGCTCAATGCCAAGCATGACAATCTGAAAAATACTGCCACGGAGGTGGAGCAAAAGGTCAGGGAGGCGGAGGTGGCCAGCAGGGAAGTGGAGGCAGTGACCCGGGAGGCTCAGCAGACCAGAAAAGAGACGGAGGCAGCAGCCCAGGCAGCCCGCCAGGTGGTAGTGCCGGCATTTCAGGCATTGCAGGCCCAGAAGGTATCGGAGGAGTCTGCCCATGTATTGGAGCAGGCAATATCCCCGGAGACAGCAGCTAAGGAACAGGAAGATGCCCAGACGCAGATGGAGCTGCCGGAAACAGACGGCTACAGCAACAGTAATGATAAAATACTGGAGCTGCACCGGCAAGGCCGGTCCGAGGTGTCGATTGCCAGAATGCTGGGACTGGGTGTAGGAGAAGTGAAGCTGGTAATTGATCTGTTTAAAGGAACTAACCAATGAGAAGAACACGTTTAAAATACTATCTGAGAGCCCTGGGCACAGGTATCGTGGTAACGGCCCTGCTGATGGGCTATAGTCAGAAAGAGCCGGCACAGATGACCGATGAGGAAATCCGCCGGCGCGCCGCTCAACTGGGAATGGTGGAGCAGCAGGGGGTACTGTCGGAGCTGGCCGCTGCCGCAACAGAGTCAGAGGAGACGGAAGAACCGCAGCAGACAACAGAGTCAGAGGAGACGGAAGAACCGCAGCAGACAACAGAGCCAAAGGAGACGGAAGAACCCAGGCAGACGTCAGAGCCGGAGGCGGATACCATTACTCTGGTGATTGTCAGGGGGGATACTTCTGTATCTGTCAGCAAAGCGTTGGAAGAGGCGGGACTGGTGGAGGACTATCAGACCTATGACCAGTTCCTCTGCAGCGGCGGCTATGATAAATCCATCAACGCCGGCACGTATGAGATCCCTGTGAATGCCACGGATGAAGAAATTGCCAGGATAATTACAAAAAAACGCTGAAAAACCTTGCAAACAAGGTTTTTTTGTGTTATACTCGCAATGCTGTGATAAAAACACACGTATTCTGATCTGACGGTGGTGCCCCAGAGTAGCCGTTTGGAGTTAACTGCAGCTTTAACGCAGCTGCGGCGGAGAAGGAATACGGAGGACGGCGCCGGGAGACGGGCCGATTAACCAAATGGAGGTAGAAACATGAGCGTTATTTCAATGAAGCAGTTACTTGAGGCAGGTGTTCATTTCGGACATCAGACCAGAAGATGGAACCCTAAGATGGCTCCTTATATCTTCACGGAAAGAAATGGTATCCACATCATCGACTTACAGAAGTCTGTAGGCAAGGTTGATGAGGCATACAAGGCAATTTCGGAGATCGTGGCACAGGGCGGCACGATCCTGTTTGTAGGCACCAAGAAGCAGGCACAGGATGCTGTGAAGACAGAGGCTGAGCGCTGCGGTATGTATTATGTAAATGAAAGATGGCTGGGCGGTATGCTGACCAACTTCAAGACCATCCAGTCCCGTATCGAAAGACTGCGTGCGATTGAGACCATGTCCACTGACGGTACATTTGACGTACTGCCCAAGAAGGAAGTGATCCAGCTGAAGAAGGAGTGGGAGAAGCTGGAGAAGAACCTGGGCGGCATTAAGAATATGACCAGAATTCCTGATGCAATCTTTGTTGTTGATCCTAAGAAGGAGAAGATCTGCGTACAGGAGGCACATTCTCTGGGTATTACACTGATCGGTATCGGCGATACCAACTGCGACCCTGAGGAACTGGATTATATTATTCCCGGCAATGACGACGCAATCAGAGCCGTAAAGCTGATTGTAGCGAAGATGGCGGATGCCGTGATTGAGGCTAACCAGGGCGAGGCTGTATATACGCAGGAGGATGTACAGACCGAGGCAACCGATATGGAAGAAGTGGCAGAGGAGGAGTAAATATATGGCAGAGATTACTGCAGCTATGGTAAAAGAGCTGCGCGAGATGACCGGCGCAGGCATGATGGATTGCAAAAAGGCTCTGAATGAGACCAATGGAAATATGGAAGAGGCAGTGGAGGTTCTGAGAAAGAACGGACAGGCTAAGGCTGTTAAGAAGGAAGGCAGAATTGCTGCAGAGGGTATCTGCCGCATCGCTACCAAGGGAGACAATGTAGCGGCAGTGGTTGAGGTGAATTCTGAGACTGACTTTGTAGCAAAGAACGAGACATTCCAGCAGTTTGTAGAGGCTGTTGCACAGCAGGCTGTGGAGTCTGCGTCCACTGACATGGATGCATTCCTGGCTGAACAGTGGATTGCAGAACCCGGTAAGACCGTGCAGGAAGCACTGGTGGAAAAGATTGCTGTGATCGGCGAGAAGCTGAGCATCAGAAGATTTGAGAAGATAACGGCAGAGAATGGCTGCGTCGTATCCTATGTGCATGGCGGCGGCCGTATCGGTGTTATTGTAGAAGCAGAGACCAATGTGGTGAATGATGCTGTAAAGGAAGCGCTGACCAACCTGGCTATGCAGGTGGCTGCTTTAAACCCCAAGTATGTGGCTACCGAGGATGTATCTGAGGAGTTCAAGGCACATGAGAAGGAGATCATTGCCGCACAGATCGAGCAGGATCCTAAGATGGCGGGCAAGCCTGCAAAGGTGATCGAGGGCGCTATTGAGGGCCGTCTGAAGAAGGAGCTGAAGGAAGTATGTCTGCTGGAGCAGGTATATGTAAAGGCCGAGGACGGCAAGCAGACCGTATCCCAGTATGTGGCACAGGTGGCTAAGGAGAACGGTGCTGATCTGAAGATTAAGAGGTTTGTACGTTTCGAAACCGGTGAAGGCCTGGAGAAGAAGAACGAGGACTTCGCAGCAGAGGTTGCTGCACAGATGGGTAAATAAGGATATCCTTTCGTAATAATGGTCAAAAGCAGAAAGAGATCTCACCAGGAGAATTTCTTTCTGCTTTTTTTTCAGAAGTTATTTACAGAGAATCATAATAGTTTATCTGTAATATATTGTACTTTGGTGAAGGATTTGGTATACTCATAGCAGTGAGCGTTTCAAAATTATTTCAGAAAGGGAATCGTAAAATGACTGGAAAGAAAAGAGCAGGCTGGATCAGTCTGTGCATTGTAACTTTGTTGGCGGCAATCTGTGTGCAGATGGCCGGAAGTATGCTGGTGGTGCTGCCTTATAGCGTTTATGCGGGCATTCAGGCAGCGGCGGGAGGAAATGCAGCAGATGCCATGCAGTCCGTTATGGGCAATATGGAGAATATTATGAGTATTGCCCTGGTGGTAGTGGGGATCCTGTTGCTGATCGTGTTTGTTCCTTGGTTTTATTTCGGTTGCGGCAGACCCAGAATCAGCGTGGAGTCTGCAAAAAGGGTTTTTGCTCCGCAGACTTTGCTGGTAGTGGTGATCCTTGCCGTAGGACTGAACTATGGGATCAGCTGCCTGCTGCAGATGGTCTATGAGACAGCGCCCCAGTTGATGGAGAGCTATCAGGAGCTGATGGAGAGCGCAGGGCTTGGCGTCAATGCCTGGGCCAATGCTGCGGCAGTGATCCTGGCGCCCCTGGGAGAGGAGCTGATCTTCAGAGGGGTGATCTTTCATTACGCACGCAAGGCAGTAACCGGTATGAAAAGTCCGAAAAAGGCATTTTGGATTGCCAACTGTATCCAGGCGCTGCTGTTTGGTATTTACCATATGAATCTGGTACAGGGGATCTATGCTTTTGGCATTGGCCTGGTACTGGGATATCTGTGCCAGAAGTACCGCAGTGTGATCCCGGCGATGCTGGCTCATCTGATTTTCAACGGGATATCCACCCTGTTTAGCGGCTGGATGTACAGTTGGATTCCGGAAAGTATCGTATGGTATGGACTTATCGCTGCAGTGGGTATTGCACTTGTTCTGGCAACCATGCTGGTTAACGGACCGGCAGTGAAAGAAAATAACCAAAATATTGCATAAACATAAACAAATCTTAAGAATTATTCAGGAAGTCTTAAGGTGCTTTTTGCATCAGGATGTGATATACTTAGCTTGTATTATGAGACATAGTAGGAACCGAATTGGGGAAACACTCCGATGAAGAAGGAGACGGAGAAATGATGGGTAAAAACAATATCTATAAAAGAATAGTAGCTTTTGTTTCGATGGCTGTTCTGGCTTTCTCTCTGACAGCCTGCGGCGGTCAGGAGCAGACCGTCGGAGAAGAGCAGGGCGAAGCCGGGACGGAGCAGTCTGCGGCAAGCGGCTATGTTTATGTGCCGGAGTTTGTGGAATTATCTTCGAATGAGGATAGCCAGAATATGAATTCTCCGCAGCTGCAGGGTGAGGATCTGTACTTCCAGTCCTATTCCTATGATGAGGAGACAGAGACCGGCGGTTATCGGTTCTATCGGAAGAATCTGCAGACGGGTGAAACCACGGAGCTGCCCTTTCAATTTGGTTTGGAAGAGTTCGACAATTATTACCCCATGGGCAGCCTTTTCTTTGACCGGGACGGGAATATGTTCTGCCTGATCAGCGCCAGCTCTTACAGTGAAGGGAGTTCCAGCAATGCCTATTTCCTATACAAGTTTGATTCCCAGGGGAATCAGCTGTCCAAATTGGAAATCACAAAGGCATTGGCTTTCGAGGAGGGAACCGGCTATATCCAGCAGGCGGCGCTTGACAGCCAGGGGAGAATCTATGCGGTAGTAAGCATTACGGGAAACAATTTGGGCATGGCAGATTATTATATCGTGGTAATTGATGCGGAGGGGAATACCCTTGCCAGCATTAACACCAATACGGACTGGATCAGTTCCATCGGTGTGACAGAGGATGATACCGTGCTGATCACCCGTTACAGCGAAAGCGGTTCCGGTATGGAGTGCGTAGAGGTGGATGTGACCGGCAAAACGCTGGGAAGAACATACAGCGGCATGCCCTCTTCCTATAACAGTAATTCCCTGAATCCTGCGCCGGAGGGCGGACTGCTGGTGAATGACGGCCAAAAGCTCTGGAGATATGATCTGGAGACGGAAAGCGCCGAGGAGATCCTGACCTGGACGGACTGCAATATCAACGGCAATTATATCCAGCTGGTACAGGCTCTGGCGGATGGACGGATCGCCGTGCTGTCCCAGGACTGGGAAGACAATAACATGGAGATTGCATTCCTGACCAAAACAGAGGCGTCCGAGGTGGCACAGAAGCAGATCATTACCGTTGCTACTCTGTGGTCGAATTCGGATTTGCAGGAGGCGGTGGTTGACTTCAATAAACAGAGTGACACTTATCAGGTACGGATTGACACTTATTTTGATGAAAACAGTGAATGGACGGAGAATAAGTATCAGGATTCGATTACTGCTCTGAATAATGCCATTACCAGCAGCAACTGCCCGGATATCATTGATCTGTCCTATGGCAATCCCAGCAGCTATGTATCCAAGGGGCTTCTGATGGATCTTGCCCCCTATCTGGAACAAAGCAGCACCGTAAAGCGGGAGGATCTGGTGGAATCCGTGCTGGAAGCCTACACCTATGGGGATACGCTGATCTGTATTCCCAGCAGCTTCACCATCAGCACTATCCTTGGACGTACCGCCCAGTTAGGTGACCGCAGTGGCTGGACAGTAAAAGAGATTATGGAATTTTACCGGGAATATCCGGATGCGGAGCTGTTAAGCTATTCCAGCAAGAGCAGTATACTGAGCACCTGTCTGCAGTATAGCAGTGATGCTTTTATTGATTACGCTACCGGCCAGTGCAGCTTTGACAGCCAGGAGTTCCTGGATATTTTGGAATTTGCCAATATGTTTCCTCAGGAGAGCGAATATAATGAAGGGGATGAGAGCGTGCCCAAGAAGCTTTCTTCCGGTAAGCTGTTGCTATATGATACCTCTCTTTATGAAATGACAGAGATGCAGATGATCTGTCTGATGTTTAATGAGCCGGTTACTTTTATCGGTTATCCCACGGTGGACGGCAGCAGCGGCAGCTACATCAGCGGCGCCAACTGCTATGGGATTACCACCAAATGCAGTTCTCCTGACGGCGCATGGGCTTTTATCGAATCCATGCTCCAGTATAAGCCCCAGCCGGAGTGGGCCGGAATGGGTTCGTTCTCCATCCGGAAGGATATGCTGGAGGAGAGCTTTGCCAAAGCCATGGAGGACAATGTGGAAACGGATGAGAACGGTAATCCTGTGTTGGATGAGAATGGGGAGCCCATTGTGCATCCAAAGACTACCTGGGGGTATGATGACTGGTCGGCTGAAATCTATGCTGCCACTCCGGAGCAGGTACAGCAGGTGAGGGATCTGATAGACAATTCCAAGGCTGCGGCAGGCAGCGACCAAACGATCCTGAATATGATTCTGGAGGACGCATCCCCATATTTTGAGGGGCAGAAGAGTGCCCAAGAGGTTGCTTCCGTAATCCAGAGCCGTGTACAGATCTATATTAGTGAGAACAGCTAAGGAGGGGCGTAAGCCTTGAAGAAGTATAAATCAAAAAAAGTCCGTCCCAAAATGGGCAAGCGGCAAAAAAGGGTAAAAAGAAGCTCGGGGCTGTTTATTGCCCCCAGCTTTCTGGGCGTTATGACCTTTTTTTTCGTTCCCTTTATGGTGATTATCTACTATGCCATGGTGGATAATCCTATCAGCCGGAATTTTGTATTTCTGGATAATTTTAAGAATATTATCAATAATGCAGCATTTCGTACGGCAGTGGTGAATACAATCAGGTTTGCGGGCATTTCTGTGCCGCTTGCCGTGGTATTGTCCCTGCTGCTGGCGATCCTGCTGGAGTCCAGGATTCCATTCCGCAGCCAATTCAGAACCTTTTTTCTGAGTCCCATGATGGTGCCGGTGGCCTCCGTGGTGCTGATCTGGCAGGTACTGTTTCACTATAACGGATTGGTCAATGAGGTGATATCCAAGCTTGGGGTCAGTCCCATCGATTGGCTGAAGTCGGATCAGGCGCCAGTTGTGTTGGTAGTGCTGTTTCTCTGGAAGAATCTGGGGTATAATATGATCCTGTTCATGGCAGCGCTGGCCAGCATTCCTAAGGATATTCTGGAGGTGGCGAGGCTGGAGAGTGCCACTTCGCTTCAGACCTTTTTTTATATTAAAATAAGGTATTTATCTTCCACAATATTATTTGTGACAATTATGTCACTAATTAATTCCTTTAAGATATTCCGTGAAATCTATCTGCTGACGGGTGACTATCCCTATGATAGCATTTATATGCTGCAGACCTTTATGAACAATACTTTCCGGAATCTTGATTATCAGAAGCTTTCTTCAGCGGCAGTGCTGATGTCCATTGTTATGGTGCTGATTATCGGTGCACTGTTCATCGTGGAGAACCGCTTCGGAAAGGATGTGGAGGGATGAGTAAGCGTAAAAAGCTGCAGCCCTTGGACAGAGAAAGGAGCAGGCTGAAAAAAGCAGCGAAAAGACGCCGGGTCTGGTCGAATACGAAGATAGGAATCGGTACGCTGTTTGCCGCCTTTTTTGCTATTTTGTTCCTGATGCCCATTGTGCTGACCATCACCAATTCTTTTATGTCCTCGTCGGAGATCAGTTCCAACTATGGTATGGTCTTTGCTACCACCTCTTCAGGCGGCAAGGTGTACATAGCAGAGAAGGTGAACCTGAAATTCATACCGGATATGGTATCTTTCAGCCAGTATATCACCGTGTTGTTTAAGAGTCCGGAATATCTGCTGAAATTCTGGAATTCGGTGATCCTTGTAGGACCCATAGTGATATTCCAGCTGACGGTGGCCACCTTAGCATCCTATGGTTTTGCCAGGTACAGGGGCCGGATCAGGGAAATCATATTTTTCCTGTATATTATATTAATGCTGATGCCTTATCAGGTGACACTGGTACCTAACTATCTGGTTTCTGACTGGCTCAATATCCTGGATACCAGGTGGGCGATCTGGCTGCCGGGGATATTTTCTCCCTTTGCGGTGTTCCTGCTGACCAAATTCATGCGGCGTATTCCTGTATCGGTGATCGAGGCGGCACAGATTGACGGCGCAGGGGAGTGGCAGATTTTTTCCAGGGTCTGTTTCCCGCTTTGCAAGGGGGCTATCGCATCAGCGGCGATCCTGGTATTCATTGATTACTGGAATATGGTGGAGCAGCCTCTGATCCTGCTTTCGGATTCGGAGATGCACCCCCTGTCGGTTTTCTTAAGTAAGATTAATTCAGGCGAGATCGGCCTGGCATTTGCCGTGGCTACGATCTATATGATTCCGGGCCTGCTGGTGTTCTTATATGGAGAAGAGTACCTGGTGGATGGTATTACCTATCAGGGCGGTATAAAGGGATAACGGCCGCAGCGTATCGGATTGCGGCGGTTATCCAGATAAAAAGAAAGGGCATGGTTATTTACAATGAACGAGAACGGTACCAAAAAAAGAGAATGGGTCAAAAATGCAGCCATTGTTTTTCTCATTATTATGCTACTGTTAACCTTTTTTTCCAATACGATTCAGAATTATTCCCTGCCTGAGGTGGCCACCCAGTATGTGGAGAGCGGCTCCATTACGGCCAAGATCAGGGGCACGGGCCAGGTGGAGAGCGGGGATCCCTATAATGTAAAGATTAAAGAGGTCAGGGAAGTGGCCAGTGTGGAAGTCAAGGTAGGAGATACGGTGGAGGCCGGGCAGGTGCTCTGCTATCTGACCGAAGGGGACAGCACGGATCTGGAGACGGCCAAAACGACCTTAGAGCAGAATCAGAAGGCTTTGGAGGAGGCTCAGAATGCATTTGAACTGAAGCTGCTGACCGGCGACTACGACATATCCATCATGCAGAATGCGGGGAATACAGAGAGCACAAGCAGTTATCTGAATCAGATTTATGCTCTGAAAAATGCGATTGCCGCAGCGGAGCAGGAAAAGGCTGCGGCGCAGGTCAAGGTGGACGAGTGGACCCAGTGGATCGCTGCTCTTGACAGGCAGATCTCCATCACCCCTTCCAATAATGCGGATGTGACCAATGAGACCAAGGCAGTGAACGAAGCGCAGAATGCGTTGAATACCATAAATAATGATTTGACCACAGCCCAAAACTGGCTGACATCCTTAGACGCCCAGATTAAGCAGGAGGAGGAAGTGCTTGCGGTAAGCGGCGGTGATTCTTCTATCCTGGAAAGCCTGAGAGCACAGCGCCTGACCGCCAATCAGAATGTGATCAGTCTG
>CALWLO010000086.1 GCA_944381545.1 uncultured Acetatifactor sp.
CCCTGGCCTGCTTCTACGCTCTCTGCACCGTGGCCGCCGCTTTCGGTGTGGGCTGTACGACCCAGGCCAATTCCCTGACCCAGACCACCTCCCTGACCTGGGGACTTTCCCCCCATCTGGTGGGCATTGCCGCCGCCGTCCTCACGGGTCTGGTGCTGATCGGCGGGATCCGCAGCATCAGCCGGGTATGCATGCGGCTGGTGCCCGTGCTGGGGTTCCTTTACATAGCCGGATGTCTGGCGCTGCTCTGGCAGTTCCGCAGCGCCTTGGGCCAGACCTGTCTCTGGATCCTGACCAGCGCCTTTTCTCCAAAAGCCGTCCTGGGAGGCGCAGCCGGCGGCAGCCTGCTGCTGGCCGCACGCTATGGCATCGCCCGGGGCCTGTACACCAACGAGGCAGGAATCGGTACCTCCGCCATCGGCGCCGCCTCCTCCGACACTGTCTCTCCCACCTATCAGGCCTATGTGTCCATGACCGCCGTTTTCTGGGATACGGTGGTCATGTGCCTGCTGACAGGGCTGGTGGTTGTAGCCAATATGCTGCTGCACCCGGAATCCCTGGCAGGCATCAACGAGACCGGGCTGGCCGCCGCCGCTTTCCGCTCTCTGCCCCTGTTATCCGCCTGGGGACTTCCCCTGGACGGCGAAGTCTTTCTCTCCCTGTCCCTGGCCGCTTTTGCCCTGACCACCCTGATCGGCTGGTCCTATATGGGCGAAAAAGCAGCGGAATACCTGTGGGGGCCCGCCGCCATCCCCCATTATAAGCTGGTATATATCGTAATGATCTATGTGGGAGCCGTTATTCCCATGAATCTGGTATGGGAGTGCACCGATCTGCTGAATGCCGTAATGGTATTTCCCAATGTACTGGCGCTGATCCTGCTGCGGAAACAGATACGGGACTAAAGCACTGCGCAAGGACATGCGAACCTGAGGCCAAGCAACAAGTGAACCGCCTGAGACTTTTTGCATGATTCGGTCCACTTTTTTGCCCGAAATGTGAACCTTGCAGCCTTTTTTCCTATAAGTCCAAATGAACCGTTCTTTTCCTGCCTAATCCTGAAAATATACCGTTTTCGCAGACCGGTTCAAGCTAAAATTTTCCTGGAGTACACAATCAGAGCTACGCCATCGCCTGCAGGAAGATGGATGCCAGCAGAATCACAACGGAAATCCCCGCCAGTACAAGGGTGGCAATAGCAAACCCTTTCTTCTTTGTCTTCAGGCCGCAGGCCGCAAAGTAGAATTCCAGCATATACAGCACCAGGCCAAAGGTATACCCTACAAAGGAGAGCAGGAGGCCGATGATGGACAGCACGAAGCCCCAGATCGCCAGCTTTTCCTGGGATTTGCTCTTGGCATTTGCAAAATCCTCATAGTTGCCGGTTACTGTCTGTGCGCCCCCGGCTGTGGTAACGGCGCTGGCATTGGGCGGTACCTGATAAGCTGCGCCTGCAGCAGCTGCCGGATCCGCTCCGGGCTGGCCGTTTCCGCCGGTGGGCATATTATAGCCGGACAGGGTCTGCAGCAGAGGAGCCAGCATCTCCTTATAGGCAGACTTGGGAATCGAACCGGCAAAGCTGTCATCCAGCAGGTAGGGCTTTTTATATTTGCCGATATAGGCATGAATCGTCACCATGCCAGGCTGTATGTAGTATTCAAACAGCCTCCTGCCGCTGATCGGATCGTACTCCTCATAATAATAGTTGCCATCCTTTTCTTTCAGCGTAAACCCGTTGGCTCCCAGCCAGTTCATAATGGTCTGCTTCACCAGCTCCGGTTCCACGCTGAAAGGAAACTGATAGGTACTCTTTCCCTTTTTCATGGTACTCCCTCCCGTAAAGTTGTTTTTCAAAAAAGCTTTGTGCAATTTTCCGCACATAGCGTCCTTTTCAGTATAAAACGTGATCTGCTCTCTGTCAATCCTCCCTTGATCTTCCACGGTAATAATGGTCACCCGGTATTTACTATTGGCCCGATTGTAATCCGCCGCCTTTTGCAGGACGATGGAAGCAATATTCACCACAACGGTAATCTCCTGTCTTTCCACCATCTCCTTCAAATCTGCAGCTTTAGCCGTCAGAAGATGCTGCGTTCCTCCATATTCCACCAGAAACCGCAGATCCCCGTTTTCCTGAAAACTCACCCCATACAGCTTTTCCACAGGATAATCTTCCTCCAGAAAAGAAAACAGCTCCCGGATCCTAACGAGTATATCAGGGTGCTGGTTCCGGTCTGCACATCGGTGTTCCAGCCTGATATGTACTGATGTGTTCCGGTACAGAACGTATTATAGCACACATAGACTCCGGTGGAACTGTAGTTATAGGTATGGTCAATACGATAAGACACATGAAGTCCCCCTGTTATGCCTTCGGTATTCGTTCGGCGTGCAGCCCACCATATTCAGAAAATGCCGGTTAAAATTGGAAAGGTTATTATAACCGCATTCAAACGCAATATCTGCTATCTTTTTCTCCGTAGCGGTCAGCGCTTCGCAGGCCGCATTGATCCGCAGCTGCGTCAGATGTTCGATAGCGCCGATTCCCACCGCTTTCTTAAAGCAATTCATAAAATAGCTTTTACTGAGATGCACCAGATCGGCCAGCTGAGCCACGGAAATCTCTTCCTGAAAATGCTCCGCCATGTATTCCAGGGCGGGACGAACGATCCCGCTGTAGCTGATCCCGGCATCCTGCTGGCATATCCTGTTATCATCGCCTTCCAGCAGCCAGAACAGGCGCAGAAGCTCACTTTTCAACAGCAAATCCATTCTCGCCAGGTTACTGTGGGCACAGGAAAAGATCTGTGTTACTGCCGCTTTTATCTCCAGATACCTCCCAGCCTCCCTGGAAATATACCCATTCAACTTCATGGTTCCGTTTATCACCGGCCGGATGCACTCGGCAGAGCTACGGTCATTGCTGTTTGCGCCAAGCATGATTGAGTTGAAAACCAGTGCATGATATATCAGCTCACTGTCTTTACAAGGGTAAGCGGCATGCAGCATATTGGGCGGCAGAATCAGGATATCCCCTTCCCCCGCCTCAAATCTGCGGTTATCACAGATAAATTCCCCTCGTCCCTGCAGGATGTAATTCAGCTCAAATTCATTATGCCAGTGCATCGGCACATTCATAAATTCCTCGGGAAGACGGCATTCATAACAGCTATAGGGTATCAATGCCGTGCTGTGCCGTCTCTTTTCCTCTGTTTCCCTGCTCGGTATCATACTTATACCTCCTCGATAGTTTCGTATTACTTTTGGGTAGTATTTTAGTAGTAATATCGGGTATGTAATAGTATCATATCATCAAGACGATGCCTTTTCAAGGGACATCGCCCCTAATGAGTAAAAAAACAAGGAGGGTGCATATGAAATTTGTAAATGACAACGGCGCATTGGTTTTTTATCACCAGGGGGAAATGGTCAGAATTGAAGCCTGGGGAGAAGATTCTTTTCGTGTGCGGTCCGCTATGGCTTCCCGTTTTACCGGGAACGATTGGGCATTAACGGAAACCGTGGACAAAAAAGAGGCGCAGATTACGATCACGGAGGAAGATCACTGGGTGGGGGACGGCACCATCGACAAAAAAGAGATCGCTTCCATCACCAACGGACGCATCAAAGCGGTGGTGAATTTTGCGGGAATCCTTTCTTTTTATAAGGACGAAGAGCTGATCCTGCGGGAGTATTTCCGTTCCTACGACGGCACGCTCTCCAGAGAGAGCCGCTGCCTGAAGGTCATCAACCGGGAGTGGAAAGGCGTCATCGGCGGCAGCGAGTATTCCTTAAATGTGAAATTTGAGAGCAATAAGGGGGAAAAAATCTTCGGCATGGGCCAGTACCAGCAGGAATGCATGGATCTGAAGGGCTGTGTACTGGAGCTGGCGCAGCGCAATTCCCAGATTTCCGTGCCCTTTGCCGTATCCTCCCTGGGTTACGGTTTCTTATGGAATAACCCGGCGGTAGGACGTGTAACCTTCGGCAAAAACTATACAGAGTGGATCGCAAGAGCAACGAAAGAGATGGATTACTGGATCACCGCTGCGGATACCCCTAAGCAGATCCTTGCCAACTATACGGCTGTGACGGGACATGCGGAGATGTTCCCGGAGGATCTGATGGGCTTATGGCAGTGCAAGCTGCGCTACCGGACCCAGGATGAGGTGCTGACCGTTGCCCGGCAGTATCAGAAGGAGGGCATCAAGATCGACCAGATCGTCATCGACTTTTTCCACTGGACCGTGCAGGGCGACTGGAAGTTTGACACCAAATACTGGCCGGATCCCAAGGCCATGGTGGACGAGCTGCACCAGATGGGCATCAAGGTGATCGTTTCCGTATGGCCCTCGGTGGACCGCAAGAGTGAGAACTTCGGGCCCATGATGGAGAGAGGCCTGCTGATCCGCACCGAGCGGGGCGCCGCCCAGACCTATGATTATCAGGGAGACTGCGTGGAGATCGATCCTTTCAATCCCGAGACCCGCAAGTATGTGTGGGAAGTATGTAAGAAAAACTATTATGATTACGGTATTGACGCTTTCTGGCTGGATAATTCCGAACCGGACTACGGGGTATATGATTTCGAGAATTACCGCTACTGCGAGGGTCCGGCCCTGGCTGTCAGCAATATGTATCCCCAGATGTACAGCCGTGTGTTCTATGACGAGATGAGCAAGCTGGGCAAGGGCAGCGTGGTCAATCTGCTGCGCTGTGCATGGGCAGGCTCCCAGAAGTACGGCAATGTGGTCTGGTCCGGCGATGTGCCCAGCACCTTTGAAGCCTTTGCCGATCAGCTGCAGTGCGGCCTGAATATGGGCCTTGCAGGTATCCCCTGGTGGACCACGGATATCGGCGGCTTCATGACGGACGATGTGAATGATCCCGACTTCCGGCAGCTGCTGATCCGCTGGTATCAGTTTGCCGTGTACTCTCCGGTGCTGCGTATGCACGGAGACCGTGGCCCCTACAATATTCCTGCGCTGGACGACAGGGACTGGGGCGGCGGATATCTGCATACCGGTCAGCCCAACGAGCTCTGGAGCTACGGCGAGGACAATTACGCCATCATGAAGAAGTATTACGACGTCCGCATCTCCATGCACGATTACATTAAAAAGCTATATGAGGAGGCCCATGTAAACGGTTCTCCGCTGCTGCGGGCTATGTTCTATGAGTTCCCCCAGGATCAGAAATGCTGGGAGCTCCAGGATCAGTATATGTTCGGCGATAAGTACCTGGTTGCGCCGATCCTGCAGCTGAACCAGTTCAGCAGGGATGTGTACTTACCGGAGGGCAAGTGGAAGCTGACCTCCACCGGAGAGATCTATGAGGGCGGCTGCACCGTCACGGTGGATGCTCCCATTGATTACATGCCGGTATTGGAAAAGCAATAAAGATGGATTTTGAATCCTTTAAAGGGGCTGTGCACCGCCTGGTGCCCAGCCCCTTCGTGGTGCAGACTTTCGAAGTCTCTCAGGCATCTGCACTTTCCCGCAGTTATATCCTCTCCGCTATCCGCCCTTCCCCGCAGATGTTTCGATGTTCCAGCTCCAGAAGATACCGCTTCACCTCTGTGCCGCAGCCGAATCCGGCAAGATCACCGCTTTTATAGATCACTCTGTGGCAGGGAGTAAGAATCAGAATGGGATTTTTATTGTTGGCCTGCCCCACAGCACGGACCGCCAGAGGGTTGCCGATAGCGGCGGCGATATCCGCATAGCTTCGTGTTTCCCCATAGGGTCTGGGCGCAGCTGCGCCCAGACCCGCTGCTGAAATGCGGTTCCTGCGCCGCCTATAGGCAGATCAAAGGCTCTTCTCCTGCCCCGGAAGTACTCATCCAGCTGACGGCAGGCTTCGTTTAACAGCGCCGAGTGCTGCACGTTGTCCAGGGCCGGTGCCGGATCCGTGGCTCCCTGCGGCAGACAGAGCCCGGTAATTCTGCCGTCTTCCGCACAAATTTTTAACCGTCCTATGGGACTTTTCCAGACAAGGCTGTCCATTCTTATTCCTCCGCTAAAATCATTCCGTTCCTTCTAAAATCGGCAGCTGCTTCAGGCAGGCCGGTAAATGCATCATATGATGGTTGGTCATGGGCGTCAGGATCATGCCGCCCCGGGTCAATCTTCCCCAGAACACCAATAGCCACACAGAGCGGAAATCCGTGGTCACGCCGCCCTCCTCCAGGATTCTCATGACCCATTTCTCCGGCACCATGGACTGTATCTGCTCCAGCGTCAGACTGCTCAATATGCTGCGTGTATTTTTTCCCACGGTGATCATATACTCCCGCAGCGCCGGAGCATTAATTCCCTTTCCAAATGCTGCCGCCTCGTCAGATTCCAGTGCATTGCCGGTATCCGTAATGGAAGCGCCGATTTTTCTCTGCCACCGTGTATTAAATATCTGATTCTGGTTCACCATCAGCATATTGCTTACCAGATCCTCAATCCGGTAGGTATGCCAGAATTGCCAGCACAGCGGCACCTCTTTGGTTCCCGCATAGTGCAGATCCGTATCTCTGTTCTCTCTGGGCACGATTACATTCTGATTCCCTGCCAGCATATAATCCAGAACATAATCTGCAATCGTCTTTTCCGCTCTGCCGGATATTTCCGCAGGATGTACCAGGGCGTGAACCTCCAGCGTCAGTTCTCTGATCCTTTCGATATCCGTTCCCTGTAAAGCCTGTTTTAACGCCTCATAGCTTTCTCTGATTGGCGCCATTAATTCCTCATTGGTCATAGGGCATAACTCCTTTCGTACCTTTCGTCTGTTTTTTGTTCTATGATACAATCCTTCTGCGACAGCTATAT
The DNA here is from genome assembly GCA_944381545.1 of uncultured Acetatifactor sp. Classification (GTDB taxonomy): domain Bacteria; phylum Bacillota; class Clostridia; order Lachnospirales; family Lachnospiraceae; genus Acetatifactor. Next base: position 6,819 of record CALWLO010000086.1, read on the forward strand.
GTCGTAATTAGACAGAAAATTTTGAGCTGTTTCAATCAGCTCCTGTTGATACTCCTTAGGTCCTATGACTTTTACTTTGTTTCCGAAGCTGAGCAACAGCGCTTTCCAGAGCCTTTCTCCGGCCGGAACATGGATGAAGATACGGCTTGTGTTTTCCGTAAGCCGCTCCACCGGGCAATCCGGGAAATATTCCGCCATCAGTCCGGCATCCCGGGGCGCAAACTGTACCTCGATCGGGATACAGGTCTGATAATAGGCCTGCTCCGAGGCTTTCATCAGCTGCTCCACATCTCCGTGCTCCACAGCGGAAACCCTGTCCAGGATCCGCAGCTTCTGCATTCTCGCCACCTTATAGGTCCGGTATTGTTTCTTTTCGGCAGAATAAGCGAATAGATACCAGGCATACCATTTATAATGGATGGCCAGCGGTTCTACCGAAGGGGTTGATTGATCTCCGTTTGCATTCCGGTAATCAAATGTGATGAGTTTTCTTTCCTCAATCGCCTGCTCCAACAGCCGGTTCATGCTCTGTACCTGATTATTTTCCCTTGTGACGCCGAAATCCCAGAATACCTTTTGCCCGCCCTCTTTATCAATGATGGCATTATATTTTTCAATCAGTGCTTTCAAGGTATCGCTGGTATAGGAGGTTGCCAGGCTCTCTAAGGCTCTGATAATCATCTGCTGTTCATCGCTTCTGATATCACTGTTTTTCATCTTATAGGTGGGCAGGATGGAGTACCCGCCGTATTTTCCGCTTTCGGAATATACCGGGATCCCGATGGCGGAAATACTGATCATGTCCCGCTGTATGGTTCTGACAGACACATGAAAACGCTCCGCCAGGTAACTGGCGGGAACATTGTCATGGTTAATCAGATATATGATGATCTCCAATATTCTGTCTACTTTCATCTGCACTCCCATCTGCCCGAAAAAATCACTCTGTAACTGCACGCACCGGCCTGATATATTTCCAGAACCGCTCCGGATCATGATAAAAGTAAAAAATTCTGCCGGGGGTAGTGGTGTCAAAGCAGTATCCGGTGCCTGTAAAATCGAACGCCGCCATCGCCTTCTCTATCTTCTCCTCCACACTGCAGTTTTCCTGCTCATAATCAAAAGGGCCATGTTCAAAGACAAGATACTCGGCCTCGGGAACATCCACCAGGAGCATCTGGGGCGGCACCTCGCCCTGGTAATCAGCAGGAAGACGTACCCCATAGCATTCTGTCCGGGGAAAACCCCAACCGCAGACTCTTCCCTCCGGATCATTTATATATGCCATAATATGGCCCCCGCCCGCATTGGCATCACTTCCGCCCTCGTCATCCAATTTGCCCTTGATACTGTCCAGCAGGCCGCATATGGTCTCATAGTCCTGTTCCGGTATCTGATTTTGTTTCTGCCAGAAATCCCAATACCCATTGCTCTCATAGTTTTTAATGTGCAAAAACTTGTGTGCCGGAATGGTTACAAAATAAATTTTTACATCCTCTGTCGATTTCATCATGCCAATCTCTCCTAATCCTAAAAAGTAGCGGTCGAAAGGGTTTATTTTGGTGCGGAGAACTACGGGCACAGGCTTTTTCCGGTATTCACTGGGAGTAATCCCATAGGCATCCTTAAAGGCTCGGGTAAATGCTTCATGGGAAGAAAAACCATAGTCGAAAGCAATTTCCAGCAGGTTTCTGTCGCTGTCCCGCACCTCTTTCAGGGCAAAAGCCAATTTTCTGCGCCGCAGATACTCCTTGAACTGCATCCCCAATATTTCTCTGAATTTTCTCGTTATATAGAATTCAGAGTACCCCAGCTTGCAGGAAAGAAAGTGCAGTGTCAGGGCTTCGTCATTATGCTCCTTAACACATCTGTCAATTTCATCCACAATGATCTGAATCTGCTGCTGCCACTCGTACATTCTCTGTTTCCCCCGTTTCAACTGCTCTGTCCTGATTATAAAGAACCTGGTCGGAAATTGCTTGATTTTACTTGCGCTTCACTCAATCTTTAAACCATAAACAAGGGTAAATTCTCTTTATCAGATATTGCTTTACTGTAGAAGCCCAAAAAGTCTTTCTTCTCCCAGCCTCTGCTGCTCCAAAACTTCTTTCCCAGCTCATTTGTTTCCATCACATTCAGACAAACTCTGGTAATACCTCCATTTTGCAGCGCCTCAACCGCCTTATTTACCAGATCAGATGCTATCCCTCGGCTTCTATATTCCGGCAGGGCAACGGTATGATAAATATATCCTCTTCTGCCATCATGCCCGCTTAGAATTGCACCCACTAATTTTCCATTTTCATATGCTGCAAAACTCGTATTGGGATTTCGGCTCAGGAAACGGGAAATTCCTTCTCTTGAATCATCTAAACTGCGCAAACCCATATTCCGCATATTTCACCACATGATAAAAAGTTCTTCATAATCCGCTATTGTCATTACTTTTATCATATCATCACCCTCCATGGCTCCCGATTTGTCGTTTTCCCTCTAAAAATAAAAGTATAATTTATTGAGTAATTCATTCTATCAATCTCTTGTTTTTGGCATAATCACAAGTGAAAAACGCAAATGCAACTATTAACATAATGAAAACTGATAAAATATCCCACACATCTATTATTGGTTCAGAGATTAACCTTGACAAGATTACGTTCACAAGTATCATAAACGGAATAGATAACGAAAAAATTAACCCTATGGCAAATAATTTGCGCATTTTTAAACGATTGAAAATTCCAAATATAATCCATATATATACTATCGAAATAAATGACATAATTGCCCCTATTGAAAAAACAGCTTTTACATTCAACAAGTCGCTCAATATGTATAAATACGGTATCATAAAAATACTTATTGATGTTAAGCCGCCAAGAAATCCTTTCTTACCCAATATCATTACCGGAAACGATACAATCCACGCAAATATAATTGAGCTGATTGGAATCAGAGACCATGTAAAATTGCCCGATATTGCAATATCACAAATGGCACACACTATTAATCCTATTAATAGCGTTGTTGAAAAAATGATGGAAATAACAACATTTTTCCTGATATTGTTTTCATCTTTTTTCTTGAGCGCAATTAAGTTCTCGTCTGCTTTTTTTTCTAAATTCTCCATATCGATTTTCTCCCCACTTAATAATTCGTTTACAGTAACGCCTAATATTTCACATAATTCCAGCATTATGGATGAATCAGGCATGCATTTTCCTGTTTCCCATTTGGAAACCGCTCTGTCAGTAATGTTTAACTTTTCCGCTAACTTTGCCTGGGTTAAGTTTTTCCCTTTCCGACATTTAGTGATAAATTTTCCAATTTCATCCTGGTTCATTGCTGTGCCTCCTTTTTTCTCAAGCATTACACTTTTTTTCAGCAATATACACGAACTATTGGTTGAATTACGGAACTCAACCTATGGTTGGGGAGTAAAATAATTCGTATGTGTTGTATGTTAGAGTGATTCTTACATTTATGAGCCAAATTATATCATAACATTTGGTATCCTGCATTAAATTTCAAAGTTCTCAATAACTATGATATAAACTGTCAGATGTATTTTTTGTTTTAATAAGATAATGATAGAATATCTGCACTTGATGTGATAAAATCAGGATGAAAATTGATTAGAAACCAATCGAAGTTGGTGTAAACGATAAAGCAGCTTACATCATTTGATAAACTGCCCTATCGT
>CALWLO010000087.1 GCA_944381545.1 uncultured Acetatifactor sp.
CACCATGCCGGACACCATGAGTGTGGAGCGGCAGGGTCTGCTCAAGGCCTATGGTGCGCAGCTGGTATTGACGGAAGGCGCAAAGGGTATGAAAGGCGCCATCGCTAAGGCTCAGGAGCTGGAGCGGGAGATTCCCGGCGCAGTGATATTGGGGCAGTTTGATAATGCGGCCAATCCGGCAGCCCACGCAGCGTCTACAGGTCCTGAGATCTGGGAGGATACGGATGGCAAGGTGGATATCTTCGTGGCAGGAGTAGGTACGGGCGGTACGATAACCGGTATCGGGACTTATCTGAAGTCCAAGAATCCCAAGGTGCATATCGTAGCGGTGGAACCGGCGGATTCCCCTGTGCTCTCCGGCGGAAAGCCCGGCCCTCACAAGCTGCAGGGCATCGGCGCCGGTTTTGTGCCCTCCATTCTGAATACGCAGGTGTATGACGAGATTTTTACCGTAACTACGGAACAGGCATTTTCTACTGGCAGGGAGATTGCCCGGAGGGAGGGCGTGCTGGTGGGCATTACCTCCGGTGCGGCGTTGTATGCGGCATCTCAGCTGGCGCTCAGACCCCAGAATAAGGGGAAAACCATTGTAGCACTGCTGCCGGATTCCGGGGATCGGTATCTGTCTACGACAATGTTTATTGGGGAATAGCTTTTTGGCCTGGGCAGTATTGCAAAGGTATGATTTTGTGTGAGGAGTATGCCGGAAATGAAGATTTCAACCAAAGGGCGTTACGCAGTAAGGGTCATGCTGGATCTGGCGCTGAATAATAACGGGGAATGTATCAAGGTAAAAGAGATTGCAGGCAGACAGGGGATTTCAGAGAAATATCTGGAGCAGATTATCGCAGTGCTGAATAAGGCGGGTTATGTAAAAAGTGTTCGGGGCGCCCAGGGGGGATACCGGCTGGCCTGGGCTCCTGAAGCGTATACCGTAGGGATGGTGCTGCGGCTGACGGAAGGCTCTCTGGCTCCCGTGGCGTGTCTGGAGGAGGATTACGGAGTCTGTGAACGATGTGATACCTGCGAGACCCTGCAGGTCTGGAAGGATATCTATGCGGCGGTCAACAATGTGGTGGATCATGTGACGATTGCGGATCTAGCGGCAAGACGAAAGCAGCGCATGGAAAGAGGCTGTAAAGATGACTTTGCAGCCTTTTGACTTGACGGGCTAAGGGTGTTTTGGTATGGTTAAGAGGATAAGCGGGCTTGGCCTGCAATATGCCGCAGATGAATAGAGAAAAAGACGATATGCAGCGGAACGGAGGAATAAGGACATGGACAGGCAGGAATTCAGTAATCCGGTGGATTTAAAGCAGATACAGGTGACGGACAGCTTCTGGCACAGAGAACAGGAGCTTGTGCGTACAGAGGTAATCCCCTATCAGTGGGAGGCCTTGAATGATCGGGTAGAAGGGGCGGCTCCCAGCTACTGCATGCGGAATTTTAAGGTGGCGGGCCGCATGATGCGGGAGAAAAAAAGCAAGGGAGCTTCCTATGTGGCGCCGTCATACACGTTTCGTGGCTTTGAAGCGCTGCCGGAGGATCCTGCGCACCCGGATGAGGATAAATTTTACGGATTTGTTTTTCAGGATACGGATTTCTCCAAATGGATTGAAGCGGTAGGCTACAGCCTGCTTCAGCATCCTGACCCGGCGCTGGAACAGACGGCGGACGAGGCCATTGCCATCGTGTGTGAAGCCCAGCTGGAGAACGGCTATCTGGATACCTATTATATCATTAACGGTATGGACAGGGCGTTTACCAACCTACGGGATCACCATGAGCTGTACTGCCTGGGACATCTGGTGGAGGGAGCTGTGGCATATTACCAGGCCACGGGTAAGGATAAGCTGTTAAAAGCGGCCATGAGATTTGCCGATTACTGCTGCGAATACTTTGGCCCCGGAGAGGGGCAGTGCAAGGGTTACCCCGGACATGAGATCGCAGAGATGGCCCTGGTACGTTTGTATCAGGTGACAGGAGAAGAGAAATACCTGAAGCTGTCCAGGTTTTTCCTGGATCAGCGGGGACAGCAGCCCTTTTACTTTGAGGAAGAAGAAAAGGAGCGGGCGGCTCATGACGGGAAGCCCTGCCATCTTACCACCAATAATGCCTATCACCAGGCTCACAAGCCGGTACGGGAACAGTCGGAGGCCTTTGGCCATGCGGTGCGGGCAGTATATCTGTACAGTGGTATGGCGGACGTAGCCAGATTATGTCAGGATGAGGACATGGCAGCTGCCTGTGACAGACTATGGGATAATGTGACCCGGGAAAAAATGTATGTTACCGGCGGGATCGGGGCCACCCATATGGGGGAGGCATTTTCCTTTAACTACGATCTTCCCAATGACACGGCTTATTCGGAAACCTGCGCAGCCATAGGCCTGGTTTTCTGGGCCAGAAGAATGCTGCAGCTAAAGCCCTGCAGAAAATACGGGGATGTGATGGAACTGGCTCTTTACAATACGGTGCTGGCAGGTATGGCCCTGGACGGCAAGAGCTTTTTCTACGTGAATCCCCTGGAGGTACTGCCCCAGGCTTGCCATGAGGATGCCCGGAAAGCCCATGTCAAGAGTGTACGGCAGAAGTGGTTTGGCTGTGCCTGCTGCCCGCCGAATATTGCCAGATTGCTGAGCTCTGTGGGCTCTTATGCCTATACGGAGTCTGCTGATACCCTTTGGATGCACCTGTATATGGGCAGTGTGCTGACCAAACAGGTGGGGGAAAAGACGCTGGATCTGAAGGTGGAGGCCCTGATGCCCTGGGAGGGCAGAGTAAAAGTGCAGCTGCATGGGGAACATGTGCCATGCAGACTGGCATTCAGGATCCCCGGCTGGAGCAGCAAGGCAAAGGTAAGCTGCCGCTGTGGGGGACGCCTGCTGCAGATAGCGGTTGAGCTCAATGAGCTGACCGTAAGGAATGCTTCCGAAGAGGAGCATCTGGAGCAAGGTATGCCCGGGCAGCGGGAAACAGTGGCTTATCGGGAGGGCTATCTGTACATAGACGGAATCTGGCAGGACGGCGATGAGATCCTTCTGGACATGGAGATGCCGGTGCGGATCCTGACGGCGGATCCGAAGGTACGGGAGGATGTGGGAAAGGCAGCCGTTACCCGGGGGCCTGTGGTCTATTGTCTGGAAGAAGCGGATAACGGTAAGGATCTGCATCTGTGCAGACTGAATCTGCCGAGCTTAAAGCCGGAGGAAATACAGACGGAAATGACGGAGGAACTGGGACATCCCATGGCCGTACTTCAGGTGCCCGGCAAGCGGCTGGTGCCCACGGAAAGCCGGGAGCTGTACCGCCCTTATCAGCCGCAGCAGGAGCGGGAGATCACTCTGCGCATGGTACCCTATTATGCATGGAACAACCGGGGAGAGGGCGAGATGAGCGTATGGGTGAGAACCTAGCAAATCAGATATTTTCCCGGATGCGGATATCCACCGCCACGTAGTTGTATTCTTTCTCCGGCAGTTCTCCGGTGGTCAGGTAGGCAAAAAGCAGGGTCAGGGGTTTGGAACCCTGTACCTTAGGCTGCTGGCAGATTGTGGCGGCAATGATGCCCTTCTTCACCAGTGCCTTAGTGGTGGGCACCTTATCAAAAGCAATCACGCGGATCTGTCCTGCCAGCCCTAACATGGATATGCTGCGGCAGCCGCCGTTTACGCCGCCCGCTGCAAAGAACAGAGCATTGATTTCCGGATGCTCTGTCAGCAGCCGGGTGGTTTTTTCATAGCTCTCAAATTCATCATCATGGTTTTCAATGATATCCACGATCTCCATATCGGTTTTGTAACGCTTTAAAGAACTGACAAAACCGGCTACCCTCTCGGTGTGGCAAAGGATATCCGGAGAGCCTGTCACAATGCCTATCCGTACCCGGCTCTGGGTCATCAGATGCATCAGCCCGGCCGCAGTCTGTCCGCTCTTGGCATAGTGGCTGCCTACATAGGCAATGCGCTTGGAATTTTCTATATCGGTATTAAAGGTCACTACGGGGATGCCCTGCTCATACAGTGTGTTGATACATTCCCGGATTCTTTTGTCATTATAGGGGGCCAGGGCAATCCCGTTTGCCTCTTCTTCCACCAGTTCCCGAATGGCCTGCAGCTGCTGCTCCACCCCGTAGGTGATATGCTTGAGGATAACGGTGCAGTTATAACCAGCCAGTTCCTCGGCTTTTTCCATGACGCCCTCTTCCACATCAATAAAAAAGGGGTTTTCGGCAGAAAACAGCACAACGCCAAGCTTCAGCCTTTTTTTCTGAGCGGCCAGCACCAGCCCGGCAATATTGGGCTTGTAGTCCAGCGCCTTGGCAATCTCCCGGATCTTTTCCGCTGTCTCGGGATTCACTGATCCCCGGTTATTCAGTACCCGGTCTACGGTTCCTCTGGATACTCCTGCCAGAGCTGCAATCTCCTTAATCGTTGCCATAGCATACCTCCTGTCATATCTGTTTTTACCCTATCATAAATATAGTCTTAAGTCAAATATAACCTTGGTGTGCTCGAGCACAGAATATTGCTCCTATCATATTTACCAGATTTTATTTGTAAAAATGTGCATTATTACGAAAATGGAAAAGGCGTATTGATTTTATTTCTCAAAACGAGTATGCTATAAGTAGCGTGCTCGGACACAATGCCAACGAAGATGAGCTCCGGTGTGTGTCGGACGCAAGAAACGGAGGTTAGGATATGTTATACATTGGTATTGATTTAGGGACATCGGCAGTAAAGCTGCTGCTGATGGACAGTGAAGGCAAGATCCGGAACATTGTTTCCAGAGAGTACCCCATCTACTTCCCCCATCCGGGCTGGTCAGAGCAAAGACCTGAGGACTGGTATGAGCAGACCATGATCGGTATGGAGGAGCTGCTTGCCGATGCGGATAAGAGCCAGGTGGCAGGCATCAGCTTCGGCGGACAGATGCATGGTCTGGTGATTCTGGACAAGGATGACAAGGTGATCCGTCCGGCACTGCTGTGGAATGACGGACGTACCTATGAAGAATGCGATTACTTAAATAACGTGATCGGCAAGGAAAAGCTGTCAGAATATACAGCCAATATCTCCTTTACCGGATTTACGGCACCTAAGATCCTGTGGGTGAAGAATAAGGAGCCGGAGAATTTCGCCAGGATTGCCAAGATCATGCTGCCCAAGGATTACATCGCTTACAAGCTGACCGGCGTACACTGTACAGATGTGTCAGATGCTTCCGGTATGCTGCTCTTTGATGTGAAAAACCGCAGGTGGTCTAAGGAAATGTGCGAGATTTGCGGGATTACGCAGAACCAGCTGGCTACCTGTTATGAGAGCTATGAATCCGTAGGCTGTGTGCTGCCCGGGATCGCAGACAGGCTGGGCATCCCTCACAATGTGAAGGTAGCGGCGGGCGCAGGGGATAATGCGGCAGCGGCTGTAGGTACCGGAACGGTGGGCGACGGTATGTGCAATATTTCTCTGGGAACCAGCGGCACAATCTTTATTTCCTCCAAAAAGTTCGGGGTGGATAAGTACAATGCGCTTCATTCCTTTGCCCATGCGGACGGCAGTTATCATCTGATGGGCTGTATGCTGAGTGCGGCCAGCTGCAATAAGTGGTGGATGGACGATATCATCGGCACGACGGATTATGCAGCCCAGCAGGAGGCCATTGAGAAGCTGGGAGAGAATCATGTGTATTTTCTGCCCTATCTGATGGGTGAGCGATCCCCGCATAATAATCCCAATGCCAGAGCTACCTTTATCGGTATGACCATGGATACCACCAGAGCCGATATGACCCAGGCGGTACTGGAGGGTGTGGCCTTTGCCCTGAGGGATTCCTTTGAGGTGGCAAAGTCTCTGGGCATTCAAATCGAGCGAACCAAGATCTGCGGCGGCGGCGCCAAGAGTCCTCTGTGGAGAAAGATGATTGCCAATATTCTGAACCTGAAAGTGGATGTGATCGAGAGCGAGGAAGGCCCTTCCCTGGGCGGCGCTATGCTGGCGGCAGTGGCTTGCGGAGAGTATGCAAGCGTGGAAGAGGCGGCAGCGAAGATCGTCAAGGTGGTGGATACCGTGGAGCCTGATCCTGAGCTGGTGGCAAAGTATGACCGGCGATATGCGCAGTTTAAGGAGATCTATCCGGCATGCAAGCCGCTGTTTGAGATCATAAAGTAATCCTATAAACAATCATGAAGCGTGGGCGCTTCGGAACGGAGGAAATGATGAAGATATTACCGATTACCGATCCTGCTTTCCGTAAGTACGGAAGACGGATTACCAATGTGGATCTGACTGAGCTGGTGGAGGTGCTGAGTAAGCAGCCTGTCCCGGAAGGGGTGGTGTATGAGCCCGGCGTGGCAGAGCTGGAGGCTACTTCTGCAATGGAAAGCCTGGCTACGGCTTATTTTGGAGAGATGCCGATTCAGATCGGCTACTGCAACGGGCACAATGAGCTGCTGAACGCAGTGGAGTATCACCGAAACAGTGAGCTGAATATTGCCGCAACCGATGCGATCCTGATTCTGGGGATGCAGCAGGATATCGAAGAGGGCTTTACCTATGATACGGCGAAAATGGAGGCCTTTTTAGTGCCCGCCGGCACAGGCGTGGAGATCTATGCCACCACGCTGCACTATGCGCCCTGCGGCGTAGACGGCGCCGGGTTCCAGGTAGCAGTGGTGCTGCCGAAAGGAACAAACTATCCCTTGGAGAAGTCTCATGCGGACTTGTCCGCAGCGGCAGATAACGAGGATGCACTGCTGACTGCTGTGAATAAGTGGCTGATCGGCCATGCCGAGGGCGGTCTGGATGCCTCAAGCTTCATCGGACTTAAGGGAAAAAACTTGAATGTCAACGAATAATGCGGTAAAATGTAGCTATCAGGAACAGAAAAAAATTTTCAAATATTTTAAAGAAAAATGGAGGAAAGTATGATGAACAATCTACCCAAAGTAAAAATCGGTATTGTGGCTGTAAGCCGCGACTGCTTCCCCGAGAGCCTGTCTGTGAACAGAAGGAAGGCGCTGGTTGAGGCCTACAAGGCAAAGTATGATGAGACGGATATCTATGAGTGCCCCATCTGTATCGTGGAGAGTGAGATACATATGGTACAGGCACTGGAGGATGTGAAGAAGAATGGCTGCAATGCCCTGTGCGTATACTTGGGCAATTTCGGCCCCGAGATCTCCGAGACTCTGCTGGCTAAGCATTTTGACGGCCCTTCCATCTTTGTGGCGGCTGCCGAGGAGAGCCAGGCTGACCTGATGGACGGCCGGGGCGATGCGTACTGCGGTATGCTGAATGCAAGCTATAACTTAAAGCTTCGTAACGTTAAGGCATATATCCCCGAGTATCCTGTGGGTACTGCCGAGGAGTGCGCCGACATGATCAATGAGTTTGTTCCTATTGCAAGGGCAATCGTGGGCCTGAGCGATTTGAAGATCATATCCTTCGGCCCCAGACCGTTGAATTTCCTGGCTTGTAATGCGCCGATTAAGCAGCTTTACAATCTGGGTGTGGAGATCGAGGAGAACTCCGAGCTGGATCTGTTTGAAGCATTCAATAAGCATGCCGGCGACGAGAGGATTCCTGCAAAGGTTGCAGAGATGGCAGAGGAACTGGGCGCAGGCAATAAGAAGCCCGAGGTTCTGGAGAAGCTGGCTCAGTATGAGCTGACGCTGCTTGACTGGGTGGAGGCACACAGAGGGTATCGCAAGTATGTTGCCATAGCCGGCAAGTGCTGGCCTGCATTCCAGACACAGTTCGGCTTCGTGCCCTGCTATGTCAACAGCCGCCTGACCGGTATGGGTATCCCGGTATCCTGCGAGGTGGACATCTATGGCTGCCTTTCCGAGTTCATCGGCACCTGTGTAAGCCAGGATGCAGTTACTCTGCTGGATATCAACAATTCTGTGCCTGCGGATATGTATAAGGAATCCATTGAGGGCAAGTTCCCTTACACCCATAAGGATACTTTCATGGGCTTCCACTGCGGGAATACCTGCTCCAGGAAGCTGGCATTCTGTGAGATGAGAAACCAGAAGATCATGGCGAGAAGCCTTCCGGTAGAAGTTACCAACGGAACTTTGGAGGGAGATATTGCTCCGGGCGAAATCACCTTCTACCGTCTGCAGTCCACCGCTGACTGCAAGCTTCGCGCTTACATTGCCCAGGGTGAAGTGCTGAATGTGCCCTCCAGATCCTTTGGCTCCATCGGTGTATTTGCAATCCCGGAGATGGGACGCTTCTACCGTCATGTTCTGATTGAAAAGAACTATCCTCATCATGGCGCAGTTGCATTCGGCTATTACGGTAAGGCATTGTATGAGGTATTCAAGTACATCGGTGTGCCCGTTGAGGATCTGAACTATAACCAGCCCAAGAGTCTGCCTTATCCTACAGAGAATCCTTTCTGCTGATAAGAGGGAGTAACGGACATATCATATGAATAGGGGGGAGCGGAGACGGAAAGTCTCTGCTCCCTTTATCGTGCCTTTTTTCGGATAAGATGTATTTTTTAGAAAAAATAAATATAAAAGGACAAAAAAGTACATTGCACTTTTGACAGGCAGTGCATATACTCTCTAATTGCAGTATGCAGATATTTTTGTCCCGTGCATCGTATGGCAGGGTCAAAGCAGTGTGGGGTGAATAACAATGATGAAAGACATGACAAAAGGCTCACCGATGAAACTGATACTGGGATTTTCCGTCCCGCTTTTCTTTGGTTTTCTGTTCCAGCAGTTTTATAACCTGGTGGATACCATTATCGTAGGGCAGTTTCTGGGTAAGGACAATCTGGCGGCAGTGGGAGCGACGGGTTCCGTGAACTTTCTGATTATTGGATTTTGTATGGGGATCTGCAGTGGTTTTTCCATTCCGGTCTCTCATAAATTCGGGGCAAGGGATTACGCAGGGCTTCGCAGAGTGGTGGCTAACTGCGTTTGGCTGACAGTGGCCTTTGCTGTGGTGATGACGGTGCTGACCACCCTGTTCTGCCGTTATATCCTGGTGGCTATGAAGACGCCTGATAATATTTTAGAGGCAGCGTATAGCTATATCTGGGTCATATTCCTGGGGATTCCTACAACCTTTCTGTATAATATGACCTCCGGCTTGATCCGGGCCCTGGGAGACAGTAAGACCCCTGTGATATTTCTGCTGATGTCTTCCTTTATCAATATCGGACTGGATCTGTTCTTTATTATCAATCTGCAGTGGGGTGTGCAGGGAGCAGCCTGGGCTACGGTTATCTCACAGGGCATTTCCGGGCTTTGCTGTCTGTTATTTATGATAAAAAAATTAAAGCTGCTGAGAATTCAGAAAGGGGAGTGGGCGCCGGACACACATCTTATGAAAACGCTTTGCGGCATGGGGATTCCCATGGGGCTGCAGTACTCGATCACCGCCATCGGCAGTGTGATTCTGCAGAGTGCCACGAACACGCTGGGCTCCGATGCAGTGGCAGCAGTGACGGCCGCCGGACGTATCGGCAGTTTTCTGGCCTGTCCCTTTGACGCTTTTGGGTCTACCATGGCTACCTACGGCGGGCAGAATATAGGAGCCGGAAGATTGGAACGAATTGGACAGGGACTGAGAGCCTGTGTTCTGTTGGGAGCGGGCTATTCTGTCATTGCGTTCTGTATCAGCATTTTCCTGGGGAGACCGCTGGCCACCCTGTTCCTGGACGTATCGGAGATGGCGATTATTGATAATGTGAGACTGTTTTTGATGATCAATACGGCATTCTATTTCCCGCTGGCACTGGTGAATATCATCCGTTTCCTGATCCAGGGTGTGGGCTTTCCTACGTTTGCAATTCTGGCAGGGGTATTTGAGATGGCGGCGAGAGCGCTGGCAGGTGTTTTGCTGGTGCCGTCCATAGGCTTTCTGGGTTCCTGCCTGGGCAGTCCCATTGCCTGGATCTTTGCAGACGCATTTTTGATTCCTGCTTATCTGTATGTCCGAAAGAAGCTGCAGCAAAGATCCGTTTCGATCAATGCCGGGGAGGAGATGGACGAAATGCAGATCGGAAGTCGCAAAAATCATAATATAGTGGTAAGCTAGCAGGAATGCGGGAGAATAAAGAAATGCTGATTTGCCCGAGCCGTTACAGTTAAATAATCTGCAGTCTGCGGAGATAAAGGTGGAGGAATAACGCCGCTTTATTAGCATCAGCTTTGGTATCTTCCTGCGTCCGATACCATATCTTTTATTGTTTCCTCCAGCGGCCTTGTATGGTATCCCAGTTCCTGTACCGCCCGGCTTTTGGAAAAATTGCTGTTGCTGGTAAGCGTATACAGTGAATATGCTGTGTAAAGAGGACGTTTTCCCCGGCGCTTTGCTGATATTTCCATAATTGGCGCCGCTAATCTGGCAAGAAAAACCGGCATTGCCGGTATGGGCTTCTTTCCGCAGAATTTTCCTGTGCAGGAAAGCAGATCATAAATGGATGAATAAGCCCCGCT
>CALWLO010000088.1 GCA_944381545.1 uncultured Acetatifactor sp.
ATAAAATTCCATCTTCCCGCTCGGCGTTTTAAATCCCCTCATTTTGTACGCCTGGGTTCCTGATTTCATCTGGCTCTTCGCCGTCACTCCCTCTGGATAGCTCCGAATATCTTCTATTTTCATACCGGAAGGCTCTAAAATCCAGTCCACATTTGCCTCATAGCCCTTCCTGAGCAGGTCATCATCCAAATCTAACCTTTTAGCCAAATCTATAATAATATCAAAATCGGATTTTGACTGATACAAAGGCAGAATGGCTGGTTCTGTTACCACCATATATCCGCCGCCGTAGCACATCAATTCGCTTCTCTCGACAGATGAGCAAGCAGGCAGCACAATATCGGCGTAAGAACACGCCTGAGTAAAGAATAGGTCACAATTCACGAAGAAATCCAGTGACTGAAGACTTTCCAGCATATGTTCCGTATCCGGCCACATACGTGAATTCAGACCGAAAGCTACGACCGCCTTGATCGGATATGGATCGCCTGTGAGGATCTGCTGCGGAAGTCCAACACACTGCGTCTCTCTAAAATACTCTGTCCAGACAGGTGTGCGCTTATTGTCCATCCGCTGTACAAATGGATCTTTCAGTGGGATCTCCTGGTATTCCTTTTCCCGTGTGCAAAATCCCGTACACACATTTCCGAATGTTTTTGTGGCCTCCAGGTTTCCGCCGATCCGATCATAATTGCCTGTCAGTGCCGCCAGCATGAAAATCGCACGGTAATTCTGTACGCCGTTTGTATGATGCACTACGGATGATGCGCTGTATTCTATTGCTGCACTCCCCGCTTCAGCAATCATATGTGCCGCAGCTACAATCTGCTCCGCCGGTACGCCGGTAAGGTCCTCTCCTCTTTGAGGCGAAAACTGTTCCACATAGTTGGCATATTCCTGGAATCCAACCGAGTAATTTTCGACAAATTCATGGTCATATAGATCATCTTTTATCAATACATGCGCAATTGCTAGTGCTAAAGCCCCATCTGTTCCCGGGCGGGGTCTCAAATGCAGGTCTGCGCGCACGGCAATGGGGGACGTGCGCGGATCAACCACCAGCATTTTCATACCCGCTTTTTTTCGCTCTAAGATCAGTTCAGCTTTTGATGTATCAGAATAAAATGGATTTTGACTCCAAACTACCAGGCACTCCGTATTCTTCGTATCTGCTACAGTGAAGCTGCCAAAAACAGACTCCTGAGCTAACTCCATCGCTTTTGAGCAGGTGCTGGATGCTGAACAATAATTAGGGGTCCCATAAGAACGCGCCAGCCTGTGGACAAACGGCCGAATGTTCATGGGAAATCCGACATAAAACACAGCGGCCTGCGGCCCCTCTTCGCGTTTGAGCCGATTCAATTTGTCTGCTATGGCAGTATACGCCTCTTCCCACGTAATCGGCTCAAATTCATCGGACCCTTTCGGCCCAACACGTCTTAAAGGTGTTTGAATACGGTCTGAATGATACACATATTGCATAGTGGCCGAGCCTTTGGCGCACAAAGTCCCTCTGCTGTTTTTGTGCCATCGTCCCCCTTCCACTTTGATAATCGTTCCGTTTTTTATATACAGATCCAATCCGCAGTTTGTCCCCGGCCCGCATATGGCACATATGGACTTCTTGATGGTAATTCCGGTTTCGTCTGTGGGAATCTTCCCTTTAATCAATTCTTTTCTATCCATGGTCTTCCCTCTATCCCCGAACCTCTTTCATCAGTTCCCTCTCCAACTGCGGAAATTTTTGATAGATCCTATTCATTGCCAGCGGATTTCCCGAGAGAATGTTCGGTAGTCCACCTTCCAGATTATGTATCAGGCAATCCTTCAGCACGCCCGATAGCTCCGGCATGTTCAGCAGGTTGATTCCTGTTAGGCGGTTCTCCGTCCATGTTAAATGGCAGAGCGTGCGGTTGCTCTTGTCCTCAAAATGAAACTCCCGGTCTCCGTGGGCAACATCTCCGATCCCCACAAAGTCCATATCCATGAAATGCGTGATATTATGAGGAAGGCTTCCAATGTATTCTCTGTCGAGTCCCGCCATATTCATGCCCGCAGTTTTTCCCTGCATCCTCGCATTTGCCCATAGCCCTATGATCCGTTTCCCATCTATCAGAATGTCATTTCCCTGAGCAACATCTCCAGCCGCATATAAATCAAGGCAACTCGTCCGCAGATGTGTATCTACCAGGATTCCTCGATCTGTTTTAACTTGCTGTCTGTCAATGAACGGCATATTGGGGCGCACACCGACGCAGGATGCCACATAATCTACAACCTCATTCGGCCCACCGTCCGTAAAGTGCACTTCGCACTTACATTCCTCGCCCGGCACAATCTCCCGCACCGCTGTGCCCAAGCGAAGTTGGATTCCTATGTCCCCGAGATACTTCTCTATAATCTGAGAACAGCTCACATGGGCAGCCAATGAAAAAACATGTTGCGCCAAGTCGGCAAAGATTACATTGCTGCCGACAGAATGGAGTGCCTCCAGAACCTTTATTCCGATCATGGAAGCCCCCAAGACCAAAACTTTGGCCGGTCTTTCAGAAAGCACGTTCTTCAGCTTCTCGCCATCGGATATCGTCCTGACGGTTATCACTTTGTCTTTGAGCACATCTGGTATGCTGAAAGGCGTAAACGGCACCGCTCCAGAGGCAATCAAACACTTGTCATATAGAAGAACATCACCGTTTTCAAGTTCCACCTCATGTCGCACTCCATCGACTTTGACAGCCGGTGAATTGGGATGAAATGCCACATGATACTTTCTATAGAATTCATCCCGTCCACCAAATGGAAAAAGCATTCCCTCATCGATTTTTGTGCTTGCGTAATAGGTGACAAGCATGGGGTTATACGGGGCCATATCTACATCCGAAACGACATGAATATCCCTCGCATAGCCGCATTTGCGCAGCGCAATGATGCACTCCGCAGAAGCCGCACCGTTTCCCACAGAAACAATCCCCGCTTTAATCCGGTTGCTCATCCTATATCGTCCTTTCTTTTCTGCACGTTCATCGGAATGGCAACTCCCCGTCTCACTGTTTTTCGTTCGTCTCTTGATATTGAATCGAAAAAAACCATAACAATAATTACCAATCCAATAATCATTGGCTGTGCAAAAGACGAAATCCCCAAGAGATTCATGATATTTGTGATCAGCATCAACATGATGGAGCCGATCATAGTGCCGATGATCCCTCCTTCTCCCCCCAGCATGGAAGTTCCACCAATAACGACGGCTGCAACTGTATTCAATCCGTAACTGTCGCCCATAGATGCCTCCGCAGCATTCAAGCGAGCAGTCATAAGCAACCCTGCTAAGCCGGCAAACATTGAACTCATAATGAAGGCTACAAATTGGGCCCTTTTTACACGAATCCCCGAGTACCTCGCTGCTTCCAAATTTGACCCACACGAAAAAATATCACGGCCGATCGTTGTCTTTTGGTAGAGGACATAACAAATTGATACCACAACCAATGCAATCACAATCAGGACCGGCATCTGGCCAAACAGATAGCCTGTCCCAATAAACGTAAAGGATTCCGGCAAATTAAAAATGATCTGGCCATTCATAATAACGATAGCCAGTCCCTTTACAATCCAGTTTGTTGCGTATGTTGCAACGAATGCAGGCAGCCGTATAATGGACACTAAAAAACCATTCAGCGTCCCGATTACCGCACCCATACACAGGCCGATAGTAATGACCGCCCAAGTTGGGACCCCTGCTTTAAGCAAAAGTGCACACGTGCATCCCACAAGTGCCGCTGTGGCTCCGACAGAGAGGTCAATTCCGCCTAGAATCAGCACAGCCGTCAAGCCGGCGCTAAGTACCAGCAGCACAGACGCCTGTCTGAAGATTGTGATATAGTTTTCTATTTTGGAGAAATCTGAAGAAGTAAGTGAGCAGATAATAACGAGAATAATCAGTCCCAAAAAGGAATAAAATGCACGGGATTCCTTCGTTTTTTCTAACAAATGGCTCATTTCACATCCTTCTCCCTCTTAATTACGTTCCTGTGACTGTCGAGCAAGAGAATCAATGATAATCGCAGAAAGCATGATGATCCCAATGATCGCACTCTGGTAAACCGCCGTGATGCCGACCACATTCAATCCGTTCCGGACTACCGACAGCAATAGTACGCCAAATATCGTGTTTGTCACATTTCCGCGCCCTTCGCGCATAGAGGTTCCGCCCAGCAAAGTTGCCGCAATCGATTCAAATTCCAGTCCTGCGCCCGCTGTCGGCTGGCCGGATTCGACCCTGCATGCTGTCAGCAGCCCTGCAACTCCGGCCAGAAGGCCTGCATATGCATACGCTTTCACCGTCACCTTCACTGTATTGACACCGGCAAGAGCAAGAGCCTCTGGATTTCCCCCTAATCCGAAAATGCCCATCCCAAATTTTGTGCGGTTTAAAATGACCCATGTGACAGCAAAGATTCCCGCCGCAATAAATACCGGAGCCTTGATGCCAAAGAGAGAGCTCTCCGTGATGATCAGGAAAATATTGCTGGAATACGTGACGGCCGCTCCAGCTGTAAGCAGCAATGTGAAGCTGTTGATTACATTCTGCATGCCAAACGTAGCAATAAAGGGGGGCATCTTCCCTTTTGCTACCAACAATCCATTAATGATACCCACGCAGGAGGTCAGCAGTAATACGATAATGGCTCCAACCGGTAGAGGGACCCCCTTCCGTGCTAGCGTGATCCACGCCACTGTAACCATACTTACCTGAGCCCCAATCGATAGATCCGTTCCTTGTGTAAGAACGACCAGAGTCTGTCCAAAGGCAAGAATCATGAGCGTGGATGACTGCATCAAAATATTCTTTATGTTCTGGAAAGAAAGATATTGGGGGGTAGCTATTGAAAAAATAATTACCAAGCACAGCAACATGTAGATCACTGGCGGTAATTTGAAAATCTTCCACTTCTTTATCGAAAGCTGCTTATTCATCCCATTCAGCCTTTCCTTCCGCATCCTGGTATACGTTAAGCATCATTGCGCCGATGTCTTCAGCGTTAAATTCTGCGCTTCCTCTTTTACATTCATGAACAATCCTGCCCTCATGAACCACATAAATTCTGTCGCTCATTCCAATCAGTTCCGGCAACTCTGATGAAATAAGCAAAATAGACTTTCCCTCTAAGGAAAGCTGATTCATCAGTTCATATATTTCCATTTTTGCGCCCATATCAATTCCTCTTGTTGGCTCGTCCAAAATGAGAATGTCGACATGCGCACTTAACCATTTTGCCAGGACAACCTTCTGCTGATTTCCTCCGCTGAGAAATTTGCACGGACGCTGTACCGTTGGAACGGCGATCTTCAGTCTTTCCCTGTAAGATTCCGCTACATTCTTGATCTTCTTGTACCGTATTAATCCATGGGGAAACAACTGCCGCAGCGACACTGCAGTAATGTTCCAGGCAACAGAGTCTTTCAGAGCAAGCCCTTTGCTCTTTCGGTCCTCACAGACAAAGCCTATGTGTCTCCTCACCATTTTCCCGGGAGTGATCTTGCCAAGGACCTCTTCCCCATATAAATAAACTTTGCCTGCTTTCCTGCGGTCGATTCCAAAAATCAGATTTGCCAGTTCTGTGCGTCCAGCGCCCACCAGACCGGCAAGTCCTACAATTTCCCCTTTATTTACAACAAGATCCGCATGTTTTACCTTCTCTTTGTAATCACACAGCCCTTCGACCCGGAGGGATTCCCCAGAATACAAATTGGGATTTCTCTGGTAAACTTGGGAAATATTCCGCCCCACCATCATGTTGACGATTTCTTCTGTGCTTTTCTCGTGAATACCGAATGTAGCAATCTTTCTGCCATCCCGGAAAACAGAGATTCTGTCTCCGATCTGAGTGAACTCCTGTATTTTGTGTGAAATATAAATGATTCCAATTCCCGAAGCTCTAAGCTTACGAATCTGTTCGAATAAGCTGCCCACCTCTCTCTCCGAAAGTGTGGCGGTCGGTTCGTCAAAAATAATAATCTGCGGATGGAAGGAAAGCGCTTTTGCAATCTCTACCATTTGCTGTTCCGCTATTGTCAGGTCCTTTGCGTGACTGCTCACGTTCAAATGCTCACAGTTAATCAGTTTCAGCAGTTCCCGGGATTCCTTCTCCATCCGGTTAATATCCAGCAGACCATTCTTTTTTCTATACTCTCTGTTAAGAAAAATATTCTGTGCAACGCTCAGATACGGAATCAAAGTAAATTCTTGGTATACAGCAGTAATTCCTTCTTTCAAAGCATCTCTCGGAGATTTGAAAGACTTCTTCGTTCCATTGAGTGTAATGGTCCCCTGCTCCGGCACATATGCGCCCAAAATACATTTTGACAACGTACTTTTCCCTGCGCCATTTTCTCCTACTAAAATATGGACTTCCCCTACTCTTAAATCAAAATCCACATGATCCAGTGCAACAACTCCTGGAAACAGTTTCGTAATCCCTTTTACTGAAAGAATCGTCTCACCAGTCTTCATTTGATACCTCGTAATAAATTAAAGGTGAGGGGGGGTAAAGAGTCCCCCTTATACCCTCCTCACGCAGTCCACTTTTTGTTCTATAAAAATTCTAGAATCTTTGAGCGTTTAGAACCAGGAAAGATTTTCAATATACTCGTCAATCTCCGCGCTGGTAATAACCTGATTGACCGTTGCATCCGGGAAGATCACACGGTTATCATTCGGAACGATTCCATATTCAAGATTCATTACAAGATACACAGCCGCAGCATAGCCGATACCAAAATGGTCCATATTAAAGGACCCCCACATATCACCCGACTTAATGGCGTTAGATGCGTCCTCATTGCAATCGAAGCCGACAACCAGAACATCATTCAGATTGGCCGCCTTGAGGGCTTGAACGCTGCCACAGGCCATTTCATCATTCAGTGCAATAATCGCATCAACATCTGTAAACTTCTGAATCAGATTCTCTGTAACCTGCATTCCTTCTGTACGTTTAAAGTTTCCAGTTTGAGATGCTACAATTTCAATGTCCGGATATTCAGAAAGCGCATCATTGATTCCCTGAAGCCTGTCAATCGCATTTTGTGCCCCCGCAGGACCTTCCAGAATAATAACCTTGCCCTTACCTTCCAGTTGCTCCGCGACAGCCTGCGCTGCGGCATAGCCAGTATCATAAAATACCGGCCCCACAAAAGCAAACTCATACTCTGCACAAGGCGTTGTCATGCTGGCAACAGGAATTCCTGCCTCGTATGCTTTCCGGGCACCAGGTGTAATCCCCTCCGAATCAACCGGTGCAATTGCAATCGCATCTACTCCTCTTTGGATCATGTCCTCAATAATCTTAATCTGTTCCTCCACAGAGTCGTTTGTAGAAGGCGTCATAAGGATAGACTCAATTCCCATATCCTCGCATGCCTTCTCTACTCCGTTCATCCACCCCATACAGGCTGGATTGGTGTTATTCTTCACAATACAGGCAATTGTGTAGTCGCCGTTTGGGCTGACCGTAGTTGTGCAGGCGCGGCCACTCCCGGTAATCGGGTGTATACTTGAGGCAACCATTTCCTGGAGTTCCTTTGCGGCTTCCTCGTCCACATTTACCGGAGCCGAATCTTCCTGCTCGGTACTGTCAGGCTGTTCTTCCTGCGAGTCCATTCCGCCCACCGAACAGCCGGTGAGTACGCTGCACAGCATCATCGCGGCCAGCAATAGAGAGAACACTTTTTTCATCACTTGTTCTTCCTCCTGGTATTTAATTATTCAAATTCCTCTTATTAGTTAAAATGTGAAGCTTTCTCCCGGCTTGAGAGGACACACTTCAGATCCCGGGGCGCGCTCCGCCACCAGTCTGGCAAACATGTCCACATCCTGCCGGATCGCCGAGAAGGTATTATAATGCCCCGGAAGGATATATCTGCTTTCCAGCATCTGCGCCGCATACGCAGCTTCATTGATCCCCATAACATATTTGTCGCCAATTGGCAATACCGATACATACGGATGATACAACCGCCGAATGAGCTCCATGTCTCCAAATATACCGGTGTCACCGGCAAAGTACACACTCTTTCCGCCTTCTGGCTCAATCACAAACCCACAGCAGCCTGTTCCGACACTGACCTGCCCCGTGGTGTCAAACTCCTCCCCCCATACATCAGACGCGTGCAGCGCATTTACCGCACGGATTCGGCAATCCATAATCTTAATGGAACCTCCCACATGGACCGCGCCTCCGCGGTCATCCCGGGGAATCCCATGAAGTGCCGCATAGGCCCCCACATCCGGCAGCGTAACTAAAATTGCGTTGGTGCGTTTGCAGATCTCTATGGAATTCCCAATATGATCATCGTGCCCATGGGTGACGCAAACGATCTGCGCATCCGCAGCGTCATCGATTCTCATACTGCTGGATGGATTTCCTTCCAGCCAGGGATCCACATAGATCACCGTGTTATTAGCAGTAATAAATTTCCAGGAACCGTGTCCGATCCAAGTAATCGTCTGCTTGTCCACTTTTATCACCCTATCTATAACAATGAATTCAAACTTCTGTATATATCTTTACTTTTTATTCATCATTCCCGCGAAAGTCTGCTGAACGATTTTCCCATTCCGGATGATAAATGTATCTGTGCCGTAGGGAATGCTGTAAAAGGGCGATTCGGCACTCCAAACTGTATAGGCAATCTCACCGCAGATATATTTGTGGATTGTCTCATACGTTGACTCCGGGGGCAGGCACGTGGCAATAGAGTCTTTAAAAAACTCGTGGATCTCCGACAGGCCTTTCTTGGGACCGGTCATATTGACCAAAACAGACTCTTCACAATAATCGTCCATCGTTTCATCCAGGTATCCATTTTGCAGGTAATAGAGATGATGCTCCAGTACCTCCTCAGTACTGCGCTTGGACAGGTCCTTTTCGCTCATGGAAATCCCTCCTCATAATATTTGGGTGCGCTGATTAATATATAAAAATCAGTTTTGCCCATGTATATTCTCGCATTTGTTCCCCTTACATGTCAAGAAACCTGTTTTCACTATGTGAAAACAGGTTTCTCATTATGGAGAATCATTTTTGATAAGAAGATGTTCAGCGCCTTACCACCGATTCTCTTTACTATTCAAAACATAGTTGCCATGCCTACTTCAACCACAAACGAAAGCCGTTCATGTCACAACTTATATCCAAGCTTCTGAGAGATGTCATTTGCCGCTCGGATCACTATCTTCGATATTTCGTCATATCGATCCTCCGAGATCTGCGTACATGTTCCAGATGCACAAATTGCAGCAACTGTCTCGCCGCAGTAATCATAGACAGGCGCCCCTATACACCGGAGATTTTCCATGAATTCCTGATCATCCAGCGCATATCCTTTACGGCGCACATCCCGGAGCATCTCTTTATAGTACTCTATATCTGTCGAACCGAGCTTCCGCTCTTCAATCGTCTTGGAAATCAATACGTTCTGCATCTCTGCCGTAAGATCCGCAAGCAGGCATTTCCCCATGGCTGTTTGAAGTGCCGGGACACGCATTCCTATATCGGTATAAATCTGCCTCAATTTGTAGACGTCGGCGCGGGCAATATAAATAATATCGGTTCCATCCTGTATTGCCATAAAAACGGACAGATTGAGCTTCGCTGCCAAGTCCCAAAGACATGGCTGCGCAATTGTTATCAGCTCTAATTTATTAATATAATACCCGGCAACAGTAACAATTTTCAACCCAAGCCGATATTTTCCATCATGGGTTTTCTCGACGTACCCATGCTGTGCAAGCGCCTCCAGGAACCTGTATGTCGTGCTCTTGTTCAAGCCAGAACGTCCCGATATTTCTGCCGCACTGAGAGAGATCTCCGGAGCAAGGATATCTATGATATTGAAGGCTCTATCTAATACCTGCAATTTTGTTTTTATTTCGCCCACAAGAAATCACTCCCTTCAATATGGCGGACTTTATGAACAGATAGGGCCTATTTCCCCCGAAACCTATAAAAACATCCAATGTCTGCTCTTACGCCGTTCTGCCCAACATGCCCGAGCCTAGAAAAAACTCGACGCCCCAGACTCCATCCCGGCCTTTGCCGTGATTATGGCCAACACCGAGCTGCCACGTATGCGTTTTACTTCCAGGGAAAACTCTCTAGCCATCAGAAGCAGAAATATATTGTCCCACAACCCCAAATCTTAGTCTCACGAATAATGATATTATATACTGTACGCTGATTGGTTACAACAGAAATATTTAAAATTTAAGTCGCACGGCAGGGTCGCCGCCGACAGCCCATTTCTGCTCCTGCAGAAAGCTCCCATCCGTCCTGTTTCACTTTTCCCCCTGCAAAACAAGAGGAGAGGCCGCCTTTCGGCGCGGGCCTCTCCTCTGATTCTGCAGATCGGGATCGCCGGCCGGAGACCGGCCGCCCTCTCCTGTTATGAAA
>CALWLO010000089.1 GCA_944381545.1 uncultured Acetatifactor sp.
GATTGTAGAACTCATACACAGCCGGCATATATTTTTCAAAGCTGTCCACCTTGTTGACCACCAGCACCACAGGTTTATGACAGCGCCGCAGCATATCCGCCACCTTGGCGTCCGCATCCTGCAGTCCCTGGCGCACATCCACCAGGAAGATGATCACGTCCGCCGTATCCATAGCAATCTGGGCCTGCTCCCGCATCTGAGACAGGATGATATCCTTGCTCTCCGGCTCGATTCCCCCGGTGTCGATCAGCGTAAAGCTCCGATCCAGCCAGGTAATATCCGCATAGATCCTGTCCCGGGTAATGCCCGGAGTATCCTTTACTATCGATATATTTTCGCCGGCCAGCGCATTAAACAGGGTGGACTTTCCCACATTGGGCCGTCCCACCACCGCTACGATGGGCCTGCTCTTTCTATTTGTCATAACTTCCTCCATTTCCCAGCACGGCATCAATAAAGTCACATCCGCTTGATTTTACAATATTAATCTTTACTTGTAAAGTCTTTTCCAGTTCCGCCACCGTCAGATCATCCAGAAAAACGCTTTCTCCGCTGCGCAGAACATTTTGGGGCAGGAGCAGCCTGCTGCCCAGGGGCTTATCCCGTAGCTGGGCAAGGATATCCTGTCCGGTCAACAGCCCGGACACCGTGATCATCTCCCCGAAAAAATCGTTGCGAATGGCATACACATGGATCTGCAGCCCCGGAAAATCCTCCATCAGCTCCTTCGCCATCCGCCGGATATAGGGGTAGGCCAGCCGTCCGGTGGCCATAGAGATCTCCTCCTGCAGGGACGGATCCGGCAGCTGTCTCTCCCGGCGCAGCTGCTCCCGGCCCAGGGCGTGTCCATTTAAGAGCAGCCTGGTCATGCCCACGCCGTTTTCCAGCTGCAGATAGCCGTCATACCGCTCCTCCAGAGGCATTTCTTCCCCGTCCAGGATATACCACTCATCGCTGGCATGGATGAAATGGATACCGTGCCGGGCATAGATCTTGTTCTGCCATCCGTGAATGGTCTCCAGGACTTTTCGGGCATCCTCCCGGGTAAAGGACTCTAAGGGATACAGTCTTTCCCGGTACCGGGTCAGGCCCACCGGCACCACGGATACGCTTTCCAGATTAGGCAGATAACGGGTCAGCTCCGAAATACTGTACTCCAGCTCTGCGCCGTCATTTACTCCCTTGCACAGCACGATCTGTCCGTTCATCCGGATCCCGGCCTCATGGAGCCTGTCCACCTTTTTCAGTGCTTCACCGGCAAAGCGGTTGTTCAGCATCTTACAGCGCAGCTGGGGATTCATGGTATGAAACGATATATTGATGGGAGATAAATGATACCGGATAATCCGGTCAATATCATGCTCCGACATATTGGTCAGCGTCACGTAATTCCCCTGCAGAAAGGAAAGCCGGGAATCGTCATCCTTGAAATATAGAGTCTCCCGCATCCCCTTCGGCATCTGGTCAATAAAACAAAAAATACATTTATTATGACAGCTGCGGTAGTCATCCATCAGCCCGTTTTCAAACTCGATCCCCAGATCCTCGTCATATTCCTTGTCCACCTCCAAAAGCCACTGTTCCCCGTCCGGCTTCTCAATCACCACCTCAATATAGGTATCCTGGATTAAGAACTGGTAGTCAAAAATATCCTCAATCTCTGTATTGTCAATGGCCAGCAGTTTATCCCCGGGCTCGATCTCCAGCTCCTCGGCAATACTGCCCGGCAAAACCCTGCTGACAACATGTGCTTTTTCTCTTTTCATTTTCATCTCCTCGCATATCGCAAGCTCTGATCTCCTCACCTTTATTGTAACAGTTCAGCCTGCGCCATTCGCAAAGCCTATTTATAGTTTACTCGAAAATCCTTGACGTGTCACTACCTTAATGTTATAAATTAAGTATTGAATTGAAAAGTTTTACGTGCTGGAGGAAATCTCATGCCTAATTTACGCGAGTTGGAAAATGCTATGCCGGTAGCTCCGCTTAAGCTGGTTGCTCTGCCCTCTGCCGAAAAGATGGGCCGCAGGGTAAACGAATACCTGGTAGAATACAGACGAAACATCAACAACGATAAAGTCAGAAACGATCCTGCATTCCATGGATATATTGAAAGCAATTACCTGACCCTTGCCGAATGCCCCCGTTTCGGAACCGGAGAAGCCAAAGGAGTATTTCACGAAAGTATCCGGGGCAAGGATCTGTTCCTGCTGGTGGATGTATGTAATCACAGCATCACCTATGAAATGAACGGTTATACAAACCACATGTCCCCGGATGACCATTATCAGGATCTGAAGCGCATCATCGCCGCCATAGGGGGCAAAGCCCATCGAATCAATGTAATTATGCCTTTCCTGTACGAAGGCAGACAGCACAAGAGAAATGGGCGGGAGTCCCTGGACTGTGCTTATGCGTTGAAAGAGCTGCGGGATATGGGAGTATCCAATTTTGTGACCTTCGATGCCCATGATCCCCGGGTACAAAATTCCACTCCTTTAAGCGGCTTTGATAATTTCCAGCCCCCCTACCAATTCCTGCGCGCTCTGCTGGGTGCGGAGGAGGATCTGCTGGTGGATAAGGAGCATCTTCTGGTTATCAGCCCGGATGAGGGGGCCCTTGACCGGGCTATCTACTTTGCAACGGTACTGGGAGTAGATACCGGTATGTTCTATAAGCGCCGGGATTATTCCACGATTGTAAACGGCAAGAATCCCATTGTAGCTCACGAATTCCTGGGGGATAATATTGACGGAAAGGATATCATCATCATTGACGATATGATCTCCTCCGGCGGCAGTATGCTGGACACTGCCATGCAGCTGAAGCGCATGAATGCCAGACGGGTATATATCTGCTGTACCTTCGGTCTGTTTACCGATGGGCTGAAATCTTTCGACCACGCTTATGAGCAAGGGTATTTTGATAAGGTCATCACCACCAACCTGACCTATCTTCCCCCTGAGATCTACACCAAGCCCTACTTTGTGGAGGCCGACATGAGCAAATTCCTGGCTTCCATCATTGATTTCATGAATCATGACGTGTCTCTGACCAATACCATGGCTACCACGGAAAAGATTCACAGTATTGTAGATGCCTATAATAACCGCCGGGACTTTGCACTGCATGATTAAAGGAGCCTATGACCTAAAAAGGATCAGATCCCTGAAAGATCTGATCCTTTTTACTTCTCTTCTTTCTTTATGTCGTTCCCGGCTTCTTTTTCTGTTCCTTCCTCTTCCTGCGGCTCCCGGTACTCCTCAAACCGCAGGATCACCTTAAACAGGTCTCCATCCAACACAATGCGGAATTCGCCCTTTTGCAGCTCCGTCAGGTTTTTGGCAATGGATAGTCCCAGGCCACTGCCCTCACTGCTGCGGGACAGATCTCCCCTGACAAAACGCTCCGTCAATTCATCCGGACTGATATTCAGCGCTGTCTCCGAGATATTTTTCATGGATACTGCAACCATACCCTCTTCTTTTTCCAGATCCACGTAGACACGGGTTCCCGCCATAGCATATTTGCAGATATTGTGAAACAAGTTTTCCACCACGCGCCACATGCGGCGGCTGTCTGCATAGATATACGCCGGGCTGCTTGGTTCCTTAATCATGATCTGCAGCTGTTTTGCCTCCAGCTTTTCTGAGAATTCACCCACGGACTGGCGGATCAGTTCTGTCAGATCCAGCCTGCTGTTATCCAGCTGTATATTACCGGAGGATATCTTGGATGCTTCCAGCAGATCATCCGTCAGCTGCTTCAGCCTCTGGGCCTTGGTATCCAGCACATCAATATAGCCCCGGGCAGGCTCCTGGGTAATCTTTTCCCGTTTGAGCAGATCCACATAATTGATGATGGAAGTCAGCGGGGTCTTTATATCATGGGACACATTGGTAATCAGATCCGCCTGCATACGCTCATCCTTCATACTGGTAGCTACCGCCTTGCGGATTCCATCCCCCATATTATTGACCGATGCAGCCAGTTCCTTATTATCCCCATGCAGATGCTCGCTGTCCAGCACATAACCTATATCGCCGCCCCGGATCCGGGAGATACCGCTGATGATTTCTCCCCGCTCTGCGCTTCTGCGGAAAATATAGATTCCCACACCGCCATCCAACAGCACGATAACCAGAAGCGGGATCCATATCAGCCGATTCGGTGCATCCCGAAGCTCATACACCGCAATTACACAGAGCAGATTGGCTAACAGGAAAATATTATATGGCATCAGTGTACGGATCACTGCATTGTGGTTTTCCAGCATGGCCCGTATTCCCCGTCCCAATCCCGTGCATATTTTACAGATTATACTGCACTGCCACAGATTGCTGCACTGCAGACGTCTCACCAGGCTATACCAGAACAAGCCCAGAACCAGGCTGGACAACAGGCCGAAGATCCCAATCAGTCCCAGCATATATTGTTTTGCGGCAGCAATCTGCTGTATGGTTGCCCGACTGTTCCGATAGAAAATATTCTCATAGATATTCCCGTAGATCATCCCAAAAAGCCGGCTCAGGCCATAGACTGCAAGCAACAGAAGAACGATTGTAACCTCCGTAGGCAGCCTGTCAAAGATATACAGCCTGGAAACGATCTGCCCATCTTTCTCCGTCTTACCGGTGGTATAAGTAATATAACCTCCGATTCCTGCCCAAATCAGCACAAACACACCGGTGGCAATCAGAATGATCCATACATGAGGAATAATACTGTTATAAGTATCCTGCGCCAGATAAAACTGATCTCCGAGAACCGGGAAATCCGTATTAACGCCGATCCAGAGCTTGGTATTCTCCGGGAAAGCGTATTCATAGTCGCTGACGTTATCAAACATCTCGTCCTCCGTAATATTGGCATTGGATTCCAGACGCATGGCATCCGGAAAATATACCACATATTTGCCCAGATTACGGAAATACTCTGTTTTCTCACTGTCACTGAGGGACGCAAAGCTGTCCTCCATATTCGTATAATATTCCTGACCGCCCCGGGTAGTTGTACTGATAAAAAACTGCAGATTGGTTCGGCCCCGGGCATACAGGTCATTCTGGTTCTGATACAGGGAATAATTGTAGGCAAGGGCCTCCACCGTCTCCATTACATTGGCCTCCAGCATACAATATTCCGGCCAGTTAGAACAGCTGGCGACAATGGACTGATCCGTCACCGTATCGTACCTGGGCACCAGCATCTCCATGCTGATAATCTCCTGACCGCCCCGGTTTAAAACCTCCACAGGCTTTCCGACGGCTTCCATCTCTTCTTTTATCACGGAAAACAGCTCATCAATCCCCCAAAGCATCTCCACGTACTCTCTTGCCGTCTCATAAGCCTCTTCCTGCTCCATGAAATCAAAATCCGTCATCCAGATATCATCCATCTCCTGATCCGAATCCGCTTCTGCCCGATCCGTTTCATTTCTCAAATCCCAGGTTATGATATCTGTAATTTCCTCTTCCGTGAAACCGAATTTCTTCAGCTGTTCATGGAATCCATAGCTGTCAAACACGTAATCATAACCGAAATAAACGATAAAATCAAATTTGCTCTGGAAATTTACCGTCTGCATCTCCAGCCCGTATTTGCCCCAGCGGATTAACTCGTCCAGCTGAAAGCTGGCGCTGACTGGACATTCGCTTTTTTGGGATATGCGGTTTACAAACTCAGTCACATCTATAATCCTTGAGCCGTCAAAGACCCCGTTGGTCTCCAGCTGCCCCTTGATCACTGCCAGCCGGGTAATGTCGTTGATGGCATTGCGGAATACGTCGGTAAAGATCCGGGAATCCTCAAACTCTCCCGCATTATCCATCAACCGCACCCGGTAGCCGATCTGGTCTCCATACATATTATCCACTACAATATTGGAATTGACAGCGATAATGCCCAGCATCACCGCTATGCCGATGGCCGCCAGATGCTGCAGGGTATGCAGGACAATCCGTTTTATCATCTTATTTTTCTTCATACTAATCCCCATGCATATCGCAAGCCCTGCTTGCGATATTGCCCATACTACTGATCCTGCTTTTCAATCTTATAACCCACACCCCAGACCACCTTCAGATAACGGGGCTCCCGGGGGTTAATCTCGATCTTCTCCCGGATATGCCGGATATGTACCGCCACTGTATTGTCCGCACCGATGGCATCTTCATTCCAGATATTTTCATAAATCTGATTGATGGAAAGACCTTGCCCTGATTCTTTACCAGCAGCAGCAGGATATTGTACTCAATGGGCGTCAGCTTTACCGGTTCTCCGTCCACTTGAACCTCCTTGTTTTCATCATTGATGATCAGGCCGCCTGTCTGATAGACCTTGGTATTCTCCTGCTCCAGGCTCCCCAGAGAAGTATACCGGCGCAGATTGGACTTCACCCTGGCCATCAGCTCCAGCGGATTAAAGGGCTTGGTCACATAATCGTCCGCCCCCACATTCAGCCCAAGAATCTTATCCCCATCCTCTGACTTGGCCGAAAGAATAATGATCGGGATACTGCTGCTCTCCCGGATTTTCAAAGTGGCCTGAATCCCATCCATCTGGGGCATCATCACATCCATGATCAGTAAATGAATCTGCTCCCTGGCAAGAAGCTCAATGGCCTGTTTCCCGTCATAAGCCTTATAGACCTGATAGCCTTCTTCCCGCAGATAAATGTCTATTGCATCTACAATCTCTTTGTCATCGTCACATACTAAAATATTTGCCATTTCTTCATCCCATTCTATAATAATATGCGCTTTCACTTACTCTCTGACCCTACAGGGGAACCCCCTGCATCAGGCCATCATCAGAAACGCTGCCAAATTCCCCCTCCTGCCCTGGCTTGCCCTATGGGAAAACAGATAGCTGCTGTTGCAACAGGTACATACATCCGTCACCTGTATCCGGGAAAGAGGTATCCCCGCATCACGCAAAACCAGCAGATTCGCCAACCACAGATCAAGCTGGTATCTGCCCGCTTCCTTTCCCGGCCGCAGGATCTGCGAATGAGGATAGCTCCCTGTCTCTTTCAGCTCTGTCAGGATCCGGTCATGCTCCGGAACGGACGCTTCAAGCTGCCGGAATGCTTCCGCTACCTCCTCGCTGACTTCATAGCAATCCTGACAGATGGACGGCCCGATGGCAGCCACCAGCTGCTCCGCCCTTGTGCCAAATTCCTGCCCCATACGCTCTACCATGGATCTGCCCATACCGGCTGCCGTCCCCCGCCAGCCGGAATGCGCCAGACCGATGGCCCCATGCTCCTGATCCACAAAATATAAAGGCACACAGTCCGCAAAAAAGCAGACCAGACATAGCCCGCTCTGGTTGGTCACCAGACCGTCCACATCCGTGTAGCCCCGTTCACAGAGTATGCCCTTTCCCCCGTCCGTCCCATATACCCTGCGGATATTGGTGGTATGGGTCTGAAAAGTACATACCATCCTAGATACCTCTGTATGCAGCGCTTTTGCCATACGCCGGAAATTTTCCCGAACCTTTTCCTCTTCATCCCCCCTGGTAAAAGACAGGTTCATAGAGGCATAGATCCCCTCACTGACGCCTCCCCTTCTGGTGGAAAATGCGTGGATGATACCCGGCTGGGCGGAAAGCAGCGGAAAAGTCAGATATTCTACTTTGCCGGCCTTCTGCTGCCGGATCACCTGCTCCCTATATCCGGCTCTGATAAGCTGCTCCATAAATTCATCCTTTCTTTTCAATAATGATGAGGAAATGCATTCTTCACCCATCTGATCTGTTCTCCCTCTATCGCTATCACATCATACCGGATTGCAGTCTGCATCGGTATATGGCGGATATACCGATAGTAATCCGCCGCCCGGCAGATCTTCTTCTGTTTCGCATAAAACACGGCCTCTTCCGGGTATCCCTGATTAGTGCTTCGTCTGTATTTTACCTCGAAAAAGACCAGATACTCCTGATCCCTGCCGATCAGGTCAATCTCCCCTCTTCGGCTGCGGAAATTGTATTCCAGTATGACAACGCCCCGGCTTTCCAGGTATCCTGCGGCCAAGGCTTCTTTATCCGTCCCCACCCTGCGTTTATTCATCATCGCTTATTTTTTTATTTTCCCCTTAAGCTTATCCATGGAATCCACAAATATCAGGATTTCCGCCACCACCTCATACAGCTCCGGCGGTATCATATCCCCGATCTCCAACCGGGACAATGTATCTGCCAGCCTATCATCCCGGTGTATGGGGATGTCATTCTCCTGCGCCCTGTCAATAATCCTCTCTGCCAGCGCTCCCCGTCCGGAGGCGATGACCTTCGGTGCATCCTCCTGAGGATTATACGCAAGAGCAATGGCCTGTTTGGGTTTATTTTTCTCTGCCATACTCATTACCATGCCTTTCCGGTATCTGCAGTTATCAGGCAAATGCATCAAAGGAATAGTCCGCATACAGAGGTCGGTTGCTCTGCTCCTCGATCAGTTCCTGCATTACCGTATTTCCTTCCTGTCGACGTACCTGAAACCCACAATTCATATGATATCCCTGCTTCTCAAGACGTGCATTGAGCATATCCATATGGGCCGCAATAAAATCCAGCATCTCCTCATCGGGCAGATAGAACCGGGTACTGACCTGGTTCTCTTTCAGCTGCACATACACATCCACGGGGCCAAGATGTGCCATATCCAGATGCAGCAGTGCGCTGACCTCCCCTTCCCGGGCTGCCAGCTTCCGCTTATTGGTATACACATATAACTCCCCATGGGCATCCTGATCCATCATTTTCAGCGGCAGCTGCACATAAGTATATAAATCATTCAGTTGATTCAGAAAGCTGATATTCTGCTGAAGATTCTGCACCGTCTTTCCCAGTGCGCTGCTTTCCTGACCTGCGCCGGCTAATGCCTCTGACAGGGAACCAAGCTGTCTGCTCAGCCTGCTGTACACCTCGTCTAACTTTTCTTTACTGGTATCCTCCGGCCGCAGGGACAGCTCCTGCTTTACATACTGCTGCAGCTGCTTTAGAAATTCCGGCGACCTTGCCAGTTCCTTAAACAGCATCTCCCTGCCCTCGGAAAGGGCCTGCGCCACCTGGTGCAGAAGATTCCGGGCTGTGGGAAGCGTCTGATCCCACACTTCCGTATCCTCTCCCACAAGCCCCCTGCCTGCTAAATGCGCTGCGCCCTCTCCCGGTTCCCGTCTCCCCTCTGTCCCATTGGGAAGCATCTGCACTACGCCATCGGCCTCCCTGAGGGCAGCTTCAGCGCCGGCCCGCAGCATATGCTCCTGTGCCGCAGGCGTCATCTCTCCCTGCTGGGCAACCCGGGCTTCTGGCACAAACCGTGCGGCCTCCTGCCCCGCTGCCCCCTCTGTCTCCTGCCCGACGCTTTCCAGGGTCAGCTCCCACTCCTTAAGCCCCGGGGCTAAAGTTCCGTCTTCCTGTAAAAGCACCGTCTTCAGCAGTCTGCCAATCTCCTGATCCAATCCCTTAGCCCCCATCTCCTGAAGAAGCTGGGGAAGCTGGCGGCTAAGTTCATTGATACCTCCCGTCAGCCTATGGGTCATATGCTTATAAGAGCTGAGCTGCTCCAGATTTTCACTGTTTACCTCCAGTCCCAGCTTATGCAGATCTATAATATCCAACATTTCCGCATCTGCAAAAGCAGTCACCTCCCGGTAAAAATTCTGCAGCGTTTCCTTATCTATGGGCATTCCTTCCCGCATTAGCTGCCCGGTCAGCTGCATGGCAGTATCATTCATCGGCAGGGAAGCCATCTCAATGGCTTTCCGGGCGTTGACCTCCATCCCCATATTCTCAAACAGGGGACTGAGGGAAAGGCTTTTGCCGTTATTCTTTACCTGAAACAGGATATTTTTGCCCATGGAAAGCGCAATATTCTGTTCCAGCCTGGCCTGAAGCTCCAGCTCACTGCCGCCGAAATTCACCAAAAGCTTTAATTCCTCCCCGTTTCTTTCCAGAATCTGTCCGGAGAGGATCTGTCCCGGTGAAAGCGCACGAATCTCTTTCTGCAGTAAGGCGGACTGCTGTTCGCTCCCGGTGTCCGGTATATTCTGAGCACTCCCTGCATTCCCCGTCTGCAGGCCCGCCTGGAGCAAATCCATAATCCACATATAGCAGCCCCCTCCCTTCTTCCCAAAAAATTACGAAATAAAGCTGTGAATAAAGCTCTTCCGGTGTATCGGCGTGGATCCATATTTTTTCAGTGCTTCAATGTGCGCCGCACTGCCGTATCCCTTATTTCCCGCAAAATCATATTCCGGAAAGACCCTGTCATATTCCCGCATCAGTCTGTCCCTGGTAACTTTCGCCAGGATACTTGCTGCCCCGATGGAAATACTCTTGGCATCCCCCTTTATGATGGGCACCTGTTGTATGGTTACCCCGCGTATCTATCCCGCATCATTCAGAAGCAAATCCGGCTGCGGCTCCAGCTT
>CALWLO010000090.1 GCA_944381545.1 uncultured Acetatifactor sp.
ACTATACGATTTTCGAAAAGCGCCAGCCGGAATTTAAGCGGCTGTAGCCGCTTGGGCACCTATTGCTGGCGGCACAACACAATAATCCGTGCAGGAGTGGTCTGGGCCGGGATGCTTCTGGTGGAAGTGCTGTATACCACCACCAGATCATTGCCTGCGGGATTCCCCATAAAATGCTGATTATTGGTGGTGGTGACCGCTACGCTGCTGTCCAGATTCAGCTGCAGGGTCATATCCCGATTCACCAGAGAGTGATTATAGTAATCCACATCCACTCTCTGTCCGGACATCTGGGGTATCACCACCGCCGCCCTGTACTGAGGCGGATAGATCAGTGGGACAGGTTCATCCGTACGATAATACATAGTCACTGCCATCCCCTCCTGCAGCATCACGAAATCCAGTACAAAAGTAGCCGGTGTCACCTGAAAATACACAAGATTCCCATCCTGATCCTCCAGTCCCGCAAACTGCATACAGCCATCTGCCCGGCGATTGCCGATCTGCGTAGGCTCCATACTTACAATAATTCCCTGCACACCCTGATAGCTCTTTTCTCTCCTCCGGTTCCTGCCTGATTGCATATCCATTGCTGTTCTCTCCTTCATTATGCAGCTTTGCCCGGCGCCGCCGTCCCGGTATGCTTCTTCCCGTCAGAGCGCCGGGCCAGGCATACTGCTGTCTTTTTATTGTATGCAGCTCTCCCCGTCCGAGTTTCCGCCTTTTCCTTTTCCGATTTTCCGCATCACGATCCATACACGTTCCCATTTGCAGCTGCATACCTATCACAGGTTTTACCTGTGATACTGCACCAATGAGCATTTGGAAGTCACTCCCGCAGGATCGTCCCTCCGCCCAGCACATATTCTCCCTCATAAAAGACCACTGCCTGCCCCGGCGTGGAAGCTCTCACCGGTTGCTCAAAGCGGCACAGCACCCGTCCGTCCGGCTGCTTTTCGATCACACAGGGAGAACCGCCATGGTTATAGCGGATCTTGGCCATAACCCGCCTGGGCTCTGCCAGGTCCTCCACCGCCATATAATTTACCCGGTGGCAGAGCACCCGGTCCGTATAGGTATCTTCGTTCTCCCCGATAACCACCTCGCCGGTCTCCGGCCGGATCTGGGTGACAAACACCGGATGTCCCATGGCCAGATTCAGGCCCTTTCTCTGCCCGATGGTATAGTGAGTGATGCCCTTATGCCGGCCCAGCACCTGTCCGTCCTTTGAGACAAAGTTTCCGGGAGGCGGCACATTATCTCCCGCCTCCCTGTCAATGAAGGCCGCATAATCATGATCCGGGATAAAGCAGATCTCCTGGCTGTCCGGCTTGTGCGCCACCGGCAGATTCTGCTGCAGGGCAATCTGCCGGATCTGCTCCTTAGTGTAATCCCCCACCGGCATCAGGGTATGAGAGAGCTGCTCCTGTGTCAGATTGTACAGGGCATAGGTCTGATCCTTTTTCGCCGTTACCGAATTGCGGATGGCATAGCGGCCGTTGGGCAGCCTGTCCACACGGGCATAATGTCCGGTGGCGATATAGTCCGCCCCGATCTCCAGGCTGCGCTGCAGCAGGGACTCCCATTTCACATACCGGTTACAGGCGATGCAGGGGTTGGGCGTCCTCCCCTGCAGATACTCCTGCACAAAATAATCCATGACATTTTTCCGAAACTCCTGCCGGAAATTCATCACATAATAGGGTATCCCCAGTGTCTCCGCCACACGCCTGGCATCGTCCACCGCCGACA
This sequence comes from uncultured Acetatifactor sp., assembly GCA_944381545.1. Classification (GTDB taxonomy): domain Bacteria; phylum Bacillota; class Clostridia; order Lachnospirales; family Lachnospiraceae; genus Acetatifactor. The sequence goes on from CALWLO010000090.1 coordinate 1,753, forward strand.
GGCCGCAGCAGCCCCCCTGCCCGGCCTGCTGCTCCCGGTTCTCCTCCTGCCAGATCTGCATGGTAACCCCGATTACCCCATAGCCCTGTTCCTTTAACAGATAAGCCGCCACCGAAGAATCCACTCCCCCGGACATACCCACCACTACCCTTGGTTTTCTATTCTGCATCCTGATTTCCTTTCCCTTTGCTCTGACTCTGCTGCCGCAGCTGCTCCTTTGCGGCATATGCCCGCACTATGCAGGCTGGCCCGCATACTGTACAAAATGCTGCGCCGGAGGCCTGGCATCCGCCGCAGCTATTGTAACATATTCAAGGGCAATATACAAATCCCGGCGGCTTCTTTATTTCTTAATATACGATCTCTTCCTCATGCTCGCTGATATCGGACTTCGGCTTTTCCAGGCCCTCGATGGTGATGCCGTTTTTCTCCGCATAGTCCCACAGAGCTGCATGGATTGCCTCCTCTGCCAGCAGGGAGCAGTGAACCTTTACCGGCGGCAGACCGTCCAAAGCCTCCATAACCGCTTTATTCGTAACCTGCAGGGCCTCCCGGATGGATTTTCCCTTGACCAGCTCGGTGGCCATGGAACTGGTGGCCACTGCCGCTCCGCAGCCAAAGGTCTTAAATTTTACGTCCCGGATGATCCCGTCCTCATCAATATCCAGGAATATCCGCATAATATCGCCGCATTTGGCATTGCCCACGGTACCCACGCCGCTGGCATCCTCTATCTCCCCCATGTTGCGGGGATTCTGAAAATGATCCATTACTTTTTCACTGTACATATCTGCCTCTTTTCTGTGCCCTGGCATCAAGCTATGTCGGCAGAGCACGCATGATTCAATCTGCTCTCTGGTCTGTACCGTTTTTTATTTTCCTGTATACGCCAGACGCTGCTTCTTCATAAAATCCTCATACAGCGGGGACATAGCTCTCAGACGCTCCACGATCTCCTTTATGGCCGTCACCACCGTGTCCATTTCTTCTTTGGTATTTTCCTCTGATAAAGTCAGACGCAGGGAACCATGGGCAAGCTCATGGGACAGCCCGATGGCCAGCAGTACATGGGAGGGATCCAATGCCCCGGAGGTACAGGCAGATCCGCTGGAGCCGCAGACTCCCTTCATATCCAGCAGGATCAACAGGGACTCTCCCTCAATAAACTGAAAGCTGAAATTTACATTGCCGGGAAGTCTCCGGGTCCGGTCGCCATTCAGACGGCAGTACGGAATTTTCTCATAGATTTGTTCTATCAGATAGTCCCGCAGCATAGTTTCTTTCCGTATCTTCTCCGGCATGATATCCACAGCCCGCTCTATGGCCCTTCCAAAGCCCACGATACCGGGAACATTTTCCGTACCTGCCCGGCGGGAACGCTCTTGGGCGCCGCCATGGATAAAGCTGCGCAGTTTGAGACCGGAACGGATATAGAGACAGCCCACACCCTTGGGACCGTTCACCTTATGAGCGCTGGCACTGAGCAAATCAATATGCAGCTCGTCCACATTTATGGGCAACTGTCCGAAAGCCTGCACCGCATCAGTATGGAACAGGATCCCCCTCTCATGAGCAATCTGCCCGACCTCCCGGATGGGCTGCAGGGTGCCGATCTCATTATTAGCATACATCACGCTGATCAGGATGGTATCCGGACGGATCGCCTCCTCCAGCTCCTGAAGCTTCACAATGCCGTTTTCGTCCACTCCAACATAAGTCACTTCATACCCCTGTTTTTCCAGATATTCACAGGTATGCAGCACTGCATGGTGTTCAATTCTTGTGGTAATAATATGTTTCCCCTTATTTGCATAGGCCTCTGCCGCCGCTTTCAGCGCCCAGTTATCCGCCTCGGTGCCGCCTGCGGTAAAATAAATCTCCTCGGGCTTTGCTCCCAGATAATCTGCCAGAATCCGTCTGGCCTGATTAACCGCCTTCTTGCTGACGCTGCCCAGGGAATATATACTGCTGGCGTTGCCGTAATTCTCGCTGAAAAAAGGAAGCATGGCTTCCACCACCTCCGGCGCCGTCCTGGTGGTCGCCGCATTATCTAAATAGATCAAAACAGATCCCTCCTTTTTAATTCCTAGTAAACCACTAAGATTTAACATTTTCAATATAGCACCCCCGTAATGTTCTGTCAACTCCTCCGCCGGAATATAATAACGCAAAAAGTATCAATAGGGGGATTTCTATGCCGCCTTCTCTGAAAACACACTCCTCTCCCTATACCCGGCATCCCCTGATCATGGGGACAGCCATTCTGACCATTACCGGGCTGATCACCCGGATTATCGGCTTTTTTTACCGCATTTATCTCTCCCGACTGTTCGGGGAAGAGGGCATGGGCATCTATCAGCTGCTGTCCCCGGTACTGGCACTGTCCTTTGCACTGACCGCTGCCGGTTTTCAGACCGCCATTTCCAAATTTGTAGCAGAGCAGTCTGGACAAAAGGATGCTGTCCTTCATCCTTACCGTCCCATGGTGATGGGCCTGATCCTGACGGTTCCTCTGTCCATTGCCTGCGCCGCCATACTCTATCTGGGCAGCGGCTTTATAGCAGTCAATCTTCTGAAAGAGCCCCGGACGGCCTCCATGATCCGCCTTCTGGCCCCTTCCGTGCCATTTGGTGCGGTTCACGCCTGTATCAACGGATATTTTTATGGCATCAAAAAAGCCGATGTTCCTGCCGGCACCCAGCTGCTTGAGCAGTGCTGCCGGGTGGGCTGCGTCTATCTGGTCTCTTCTTCCATACTGGCCCGGGGACTTACCCCCTCCATCAATATAGCCGTACTGGGACTTACCATTGGCGAGGGCTGTTCCTTGCTGGCTGCCCTGCTGGCCTTCTGGCATCACGCTGCCGGCAATACCGGCCTGCATGCTTCTGCCTCAGGCACCCGCCAGTCCTTCCTCACCTACAGCCAGCTGCTGGGCATGGTTATCCCCCTGACTGCAAACCGGATTGTCCTGAATCTCCTGCAGAGCGTGGAAGCCGTCTCTATTCCTGCCGGGCTGCGCACCTACGGCTATGACAACACCACTGCTCTCAGTGTCTACGGAGTTCTGACAGGCATGGCCTTCCCCATGATTTTTTTCCCCAATGCCCTGACCGGCTCCGTCTCGGTCATGCTGCTTCCCATGATCTCGGAGAGCTATGCCAGAGGTGACCATGGCGGAATCCGCCGGGCCATCTTCCGCACGGTAAAATACTGTTTTCTGCTAGGCTTTTCCTGTATGGCCATTTTTCTGATCTCCGGCCGCTTCATCGGGGAAACCCTGTATCAAAGCCCGCTTGCCGGACATTTTATCCGTACTTTAAGTCTGATCTGCCCCTTTCTCTATCTGGATACTACCCTGTCCAGTATCCTGCAGGGCTTAGGTTTGGCTTCCCGTCTGTTCCTGATTAATGTAACGTCGCTGTTGGTCCGGCTGCTGTTTATTCTGCTGACAGTACCCCGCCTGGGCATCCAGGGTTATCTGTACGGGCTGCTGGTCAGCCAGCTTATGCAATGCGCACTATATCTGGGCTGCCTGTGGCGATGTACCCGGCATCACAAATAGAGGCTTGTTTTTTTGCACGCATGGTATTATAATGATTCTGCTAAAGAAGAGAAAAGAAAGGTTTAAAATACAATGAGTTTTACATTTATAGAAAAATTACCCACCCCCGAAGAAATCCTGCAGCAGTATCCCCTGCCCCAGGCGCTGGCTGCGAGAAAAGCAGAGCGTGACAGGGAGATCCGGGAGGTTCTTACGGGAAAAAGCAATAAGCTGTTGGTTATCATCGGCCCCTGCTCTGCAGATAATGAAGATTCTGTATGTGATTATGTGAACCGTCTGGCCCGGATCAACGACAAGGTATCTGACAAGCTGATCCTGATTCCCCGGATCTACACCAATAAGCCCCGCACCACCGGCGAGGGCTACAAGGGGATTGTACACCAGCCTGACCCGGAGAAACAGGAGGACTTCCTGGCTGGACTTGTAGCCATGAGAAAAATGCATATCCGTGCCATTGAGGAAACCGGTCTGACCGCAGCGGATGAAATGCTGTATCCCGAAAACTGGGGCTATGTATCCGATATCCTCTCCTATGTAGCTATCGGCGCCCGCTCTGTGGAGGATCAGCAGCACCGCCTGACCGTCAGCGGCTTTGATATCCCTGCCGGCATGAAGAACCCCACCAGCGGCGATTTCTCTGTGATGCTCAATTCCGTATATGCGGCTCAGCACCCCCACTCTTTTATTTATCGGGGCTGGGCCGTAAAGACAAACGGCAACGATCTTGCCCATACGGTGTTGCGGGGCGCCACCAACAAGCACGGTAACAACACTCCCAACTACCACTATGAGGACTTAAACCGGCTGATGGAGATGTATGACAGGATGGATTTGCAGAATCCGGCCTGCATCATTGACTCCAACCACTCCAATTCCAACAAACAGTTTGCACAGCAGATCCGTATCGTCAAGGAGGTCATGCACAGCCGCAAGCTGAATCCGGATATCCACAGGCTGGTTAAGGGCGTCATGGTAGAAAGCTACATTGAAGAGGGCTGCCAGAAAGTAGGCGGCGGCATCTACGGCAAGTCCATTACGGATCCCTGCTTGGGCTGGGCCGATACAGAAAAACTGATTTATGATTTAGCAGAATATGAATAAAGAGGGGGGCTTTACCTTATAAAATTCGTCATTTCTCCCCTCTCTGTTTCAGGCAGGGATACCCCGTTTCCCTTACCCGCTGCAAAGCATTTCAACATCCATGCCATATTCCGGGCAAGGTTTCTCATCGTCCGCAGCCCCTCCTCATCAAGCTCAGCCTCACCGGGGAGCCTGCCATGCACCAGATTCCAGTAAGTCGAACCGGCAACAGGCATTTGTGAAATCCCGAAATATTTATTGAGCACGTCAAGAGAAGCACTGTTTCCGCCTCTTCTTGCCACAGCCACTGCTGCTCCCGGCTTAAAAGCGAAAACAGAGCCGCTGCTGTAAAATACTCTGTCAAGAAACGATATTATCCTTCCGCTGGGATGAGCGTAATAAACAGGCGTACCAAAAATAAATCCATCCGCCTCTTTTGCCTTTGCAATAAATTCATTAACTGCATCATCACTGAATACACAGCCTTTTTCTGAGCATTGTCCACAGCCGATGCAGTCTCTCAAAGGTTTCCCGCCAATTTGAAAAATTTCGTAATCAATCCCCTCCCTTTTCAGCTGCTCCCCTGCCTCGTATAAAGAACGGTATGTATTCCCGTTCGGTTTGCTGCTTCCATTTAACATTAATACTTTCATTGCCATTTCCTCCTTCAAGCATACTTTCGCCCCGCACCAATCGCTAGGTTCTGGGATGACTTCTGGTATATTCTTCTCTGATACCATGGGGACGGGCCGATGCGCAGATCTGAACTGCTGTAAGATCCGAGCATCCCAGCATTTCCTGTACACTCTGCAGATCGGCGCCGTTTTGTATCAAATGTACTGCAAATGCATACCGTAGGCTGTGAGGCGTTACCTCTTTCCTGATCCCTGCCTGCTCTCCATATCTGCGGATCAGCTTCCACACTCCCTGGCGGCTCATAGCCCCTCCGCTGCCATTCAGAAACAGGATATCGCTTTCTGCATCGGTCTGCAGGGCATTCCTTCCTTTTTGCAGATACTGAAGCAACGCTTTCCGGGCAGAGCTGCCAAAAGGGATAACCCTCTCTTTACGGCTCTCCCTGCAATACAGAAACCCAACCCGCATTTCTACATCTGAAACAGTCAGCGCTACCAGCTCAGACACCCGGATTCCTGTGGCATAGAGCAGCTCCAGGATAGCCCGATCCCGCAGCTGTCTGGGATTCCCCCCCCTGGGCTGTTCTATCAGTGCCGTTGCCTCCTCCACCGTGAGGATTTCCGGCATCTCCCGGTCCTGCTTCGGTGTCCGCAGCTGCTGTGTAATATCTTCCTTCACCAGCCTTATTTTAACCAGATAACGATACAGCCCCCGGATAGAGGACATATGACGGGAAACCGTAGCACTCTTCTTTTTCTGTTCCAGAGCATAAAAATAAGCCTTCAGGTGTGCTTCCGTTACCTTCTGAAAGCTGCCGATTCCCCGTTCTCTCTCCAGATAAGTCTGAAACTGCTGCAAATCCTGCCTGTAGGAAAGCACCGTATTATCGGACAGTTTTTTTATCTGCTGCAGATAACTGAGAAAACCATTAATCTCCTCTTCCATGCTCCATCCCCTTTCCATCCCTGTTTCCTGCTTTTTAGCATAACAGTAATTTTCAAGGGAATCAAGTCATATTTTGTCTAAAGAAGCCTCAGCACCATCCTCACCAAATAGGGGTTCACATAGGCCTCCAGCCCACAGCCGACTGCCAGTAGAAACAGAAGAAGCCCAGCCTGTGCCGTCAGATGGATCCACATGCGTTTCAGACCAGCCAGCCCACTGTTTCCATTGAGATAGTACAGGCGCCTGCAGGTTCGCTCTGCCAGAGCCAGCACCAATGCCCATACCGGCACATAGACCAGCATCTGAGGAAAGAGTCCCGCCAACATCAGCAGTATCCCCTTAGGTCCGTGACCAATCAACAATGTAGTCAGCAGAAATCCCAAAGATACCCCATAACTGAAAGCATAAAACCACACTGCCGCCAGACCTAGAAAAGTTGTGGACAATAAAAGCAAAAATCCTGCTTCCCCCAATCTTTGTCTCAGCAAATAGAAAAAAAGTGCCCCGCTGTCGATCACGGCATAACGCACCTGCATCAGGGCGTCCTCCTCCAGAAGCGCCGATCCCGACAACAATTCACTTTTACCCAGGTTGGCAAGTACAATCCCCCCGCATATTCCGATCAAAAAGATAATCAACTGCTTATTAGCCAGCTTCAAAAAAGTCACCTGCATACATATAATTATGAATATCCATAGGAATATTCTATATATATGCTGCAGAATATGCTTACATGCCCAGCAGCTTCTCTACACTGACCAGCTTTACGCAAAGTACAAAAAGGTCGGTTGCCATAGCCATCTCCTCCGGAGTCGGAAAAGAAGGCGCAATACGGATATTGCTGTCTTTAGGATCCCTCCCATAAGGATAGGTTGCCCCAGCCCCGGTCAGAATCACTCCGGCTTCCTTACATTTTTCTACAATGGCCTTTGCACAGCCGTCCAAAGCATCAAAGGAAATAAAATAACCTCCGTTCGGTTTTGTCCATGTACCGATCTCCAGTCCCTCCAGTTCCCTTTCCAACACTTCCTGCACGGCCTCAAACTTGGGCCGCAGAATTGCTGCATGCTTTCTCATATGAGCCTTAATGCCTTCAAAATTCTTAAAATAACGTACATGACGCAGCTGATTGACTTTGTCAAAGCCGATGGTCTGAATCGCCATAGACTTCCTGATAAAGTCTAAATTGCCCTTAGAAGCGGCAATTGCCGATATACCGGCGCCGGCAAAGCTGATCTTGGAGGTGGATGCAAATTCATACACCATATCCGGATTTCCCGCTTTCCCACACTCGCTCAACATCTCAAGGATCTCCTCCTGTCTGTCCTCGTACAGATGATGCACCACATATGCATTATCCCAAAAGATGCGGAAATCCTCTGCTGCCGGCCTCAAGGCGGCAAATCTTCTGACCGTCTCATCAGAATAGCTGTATCCCTGGGGATTGGAGTACTTGGGAACGCACCAAATCCCCTTAATGCCGGCGTCCTCTGCCACCAGCTTCTCTACAATATCCATATCCGGCCCCTGGGGAGTCATGGGTACAGGAATCATCTCAATGCCAAAATATTCTGTAATGCCAAAATGTCTGTCATAACCGGGGGACGGGCACAGGAACTTCACCCTGTCCAGCTTACACCAGGGAGTGGAACCCATTACACCTTGAGTCATAGAACGGGAAACCGTATCATACATAATGTTAAGGCTGGCATTGCCGCATACAATAACGTGATCTGCAGACACTCCCATGATGTCCGCCATCATCTGCTTTGCTTCCATCAGGCCGTCCGGTGCGCCGTAATTGCGGACATCTACTTTTTCCATGCTGCTTTTCATATCACTCTCTGAATTCAGCACATCAAAAATACCCATCCCCATATCCAGCTGAGATATACTGGGCTTACCTCTGGACATGTCCAGATTCAGTCCCCTGTCTTTCGCATTCTCATAATCCTTTAATAACTGCTCATGCAGCTCCTGCAGCTGTTCTCTGCTTAACTCATGATAAGGTTTTTTCATCATATCGACCTACACTCTTTCTTTCCGCCAGGTGGCTTTTTGTATTGGATTATCGTATACAATCATACATCCCGTATATATTACTACAAAATATTCCATTGTACAAGGGTTTTTTACTAAAAAAGAATCCTGCCCGGAGGGCTTTTTATTCTATAGGAAGTTCAGAGAGCTTTCGTATAAAATAAAAAAGAGCTCCGCAGGGTAGAAGCGCATAAGACAGGTTTATAGCTTTAGAGAGAACAGCGTGGCGGAAGTCACGCTGTTCTGCTTTTTGCTGCGTGGGTGAGCATTTCGGCAATGATGCTCTCCGGCAGGAAACCAATGCAGGCAAGGCTGATATGCACATCCTGCACTCGCTG
>CALWLO010000091.1 GCA_944381545.1 uncultured Acetatifactor sp.
TGACTGGAGTTCAGACGTGTGCTCTTCCGATCTACCATCAGCATGGGCACCAGGGACAAAAAGATAAAAAAAGCGGTACTGGCTGCATATGCGCTGATATTCTTTTCGCCCATTTTTTTATGGAAATTTATCCCTATCTTAATCAGCTTCTGAATCATCATAGATCTCCTTCACACTGCAGCCTGCGTAGAAAAACTGCAGGATTTCCCGGGCGCTGTAGCCCTCTGCCGCCATGCTGCGTGCACCGTTCTGGCTCATGCCCACACCGTGTCCGAAACCGCCGCCGGTCAAGCTATATCCTACCACAGCATCCCCCTCTTTGGCAATTTCTATGATAAAAAATCCGCTGGGAAGCAGACTGTTCATGGATACAAAAGTGCCGTCCTGCCGCTCTACCTGGGTTTTTCCGTCGCACAATACATATCGGATATTATGCTCCGAGATCACTTTATATGTCCCCTGATCCGTCTCGACCAACAATTCATCCGCCACACCGCCTGCTCCCCGGGAAAGGATGGTCAGATTATGGATTTCCGAAAAGGAACCAATGGGAGCGCTGACATAATCCTCCCCATCCAGGGTCAGAACCAGCTGATCATTTGCCTCGTACCGCTTCTTTAACTGCTGCAGAAGGATTTCCGGATCCAGCCTTGTCACCGTGTAACTCCAGCGGTACCATCCCTCATCGGCCTCAAAATCCCCCGGATCCGTGGTGCGGATTGCCGCAGCAAAAATATCCTCCCGGGTCAGATCTCCGATCCCGGTTCCTGCCGCTTCAGTTACTGCTTCTCCCGCTGCCGCTGCCAGCACCTGTTTCATTTCCTGGCGGTTTAAATGTCTGGGAATGATGTATTCATATTGATCTGCACTGCCGGTTTTCCACACATGAGCGTCGCTTCCATAGCCCCAGGAGGTGGAATAATAATAGGTCTCTGCAGGCGTCAGGCCGTCCTCCCGCATCAGCAGCTGGCCATATGTGGCTTTCACTGCCGTGGTAGCCGCCTCCTGCTCCAGGATATTATTATATACCTGGTAGGTGGAACTATCATCCACATGGGCACCCAGCATCTCATAGCCAGCTTGCTGCATATGGGTATAGGCATAGGTTCTCGCACAGATCGCCTGGGCCATCAGCGCCTCCTGTGGATAGGATGCAGGCATCTCGCTGGGTATCACAGAGTACAGATATTCCTCCAAAGGCAATTCATTAATGAGAATCGCTCCTTCCTCTGTTCCCTGTACCTCCAGTGTTCCCCGGTAAGCCGGAATCCCCTGGCTGCGATGCACGCTCTGCAGGATAAGCTTGCCGGTCTTCACCTGAGGAGTGATTACGACTCTTTCCCCCTCCTGAACGGTAATCTCCACAGCCTCGCCTGCGGGATATTCCGTCACCGTTTCCTGCTGCGTCTCTGTATTCACAGCCGAAACCGTATAAGCCGTATCACAGGTTAATTCCACATGGTCATGGTACAGCCCCTGATAATCACTGTTTTTCAGGAGAACCCGGATGGTCTCCATGGCCTCCTCACGAGCCAGCAGGATGGCACAAATCTGCCCATCCTCCAGACAGAAATCCGCAAAATCGTACCCGATGTACAGATCCCGGTAGGTAATCATGGTCAATTCCCGATACAGCCGGTAACCCTGCAGATCCTTTGCAAACTCCAGACGTCCCAGTCCCTCCAGCCATACGCCGTCAGAATCCGCTGCCAGCACCTTACCGCTTATCTTTTCTGATTTCAGGGTGATCTCTGTTACCACACCGTCCGTCAGCACCAAATCCGCCACCTGCTCCCTGAGACTTTCCAGCCATCCGGCAGTGCCCCATGCCATATCCGAGCCTGTTTCCCCCGTCCCGGGCTCCGGCTCGCAGTCCGTTTGCCTGTTTCCCGCTGTGCCGTCCTCCCGGGCATCGGATCCACCCTCCTGCTCTGCCACTGGATAGAGGCGCTTCTCTCCCTCTGCATAACATAAAAGTCCCTCTGCATCCGCTTCCATGATCCAGATATTATGTAAATGTTCCACCACCGGCACGTGCTCCTGGCTCTCCTGCCCCGGCTGCTCCTCCCCGCCATGCAACAGGCGCACTGCGATAAGCAGTAACAATAAAAAGATTCCCAGCAGGCAGATAAAAGCTTTCAGCTGCATTCGTTCCGACGGACTTAGTTTAAACCAACCTTTTCCCTGCAATCCCAGCCTCCATACTGTGACAAAAACTTCCCTTTTTCCACACACAAAGAGCAGCCCTGCGGACTGCTCTCTTCCTTCGTAATACCCCAAAATGCCGGCTCCTGCCTTTTGACTCCTAGCGATGCTAGGTGGGTGACCGCAACCAAGCTTTTGCCTTCCCCTGCAATCCTCTTACGAGTGGAGGCTTGACAGCCACTTGACAATATAGGAATCCCGTTTAAAGTAAATGTAGGTTCAAAAACAACAGGAGTTGTCGAACATTCCAGGTACTTCTATTATATCCGATCCTACAGCATTTGACAACTGCAAATTTTACCACTTTTTTGAATCTGAATCCATTAATATTAAGGAATTACCACGGGATTTGAATGCATTTGTGTTGCTGTTGCCCCCACAAGTTCAGTTTTATCTATAAATAACTGCAACGGAACCACCCCTTTTAGAATACCATTTCCTATTCATTCAGATACAGTGTTACCCGGTTATCGATCTTCTCTAGCGTTTCCTCCATGGAAGCGTCTCCCGAGAAAAACATCCCCACTTCTTCATACAGGATATTTTTCACCTGACTTTGGATAAACGTATTCCTCTTCAATATGGAATCATCCACCATCTTTCTGACTCCTTGAAAATCTTCCTCCGTGGGTTCATAATAATTGGTGGAGTAAAAATATTCCTGCGCCATTCTCTCATTCTCTTCCCGGCTGCGGTAGGAATTTTCCAGATACCTCTCAAAGCTATCTTCCCGCACGGGAAAGCCCCAATCAATCTCATTCTGAAATTCCTCAGACAAAAGGAATTGCAGGAAATCCCATACGCCATCTTTATTTTCGGACTCCCCGTTCATGGCAAATACCGCATCGGGGAGCATCCCATATTGGGCGCCATTCCATCCCGGATATCCCACCCAATAACAGCTGCAGTTCTTTACTGTTTCATTTGCCTCCATATATTCCGTCATGTCGCTAAAAGAATCATTATATAAGTTTCCTCATTTCCCACCCTTGCACAATTCTCCAGTACCCATCGAAATTCTTCACAATTAAAATGACTCTCTTTTTCCTCATAGTCCACCTAGCGCCTGTATTCTTGATCTCTCCCCGCACATTCCCTGAATAATCTCATGTAAGACGTACCATCTTCCCAGAGTTCCTCCTCTTCCTCCGCCAGCTGAATCAGCTTCTCCGGAGTCCACTCCTGTGCGGCAATAGGCACTTCACAGGCCTGAGACAATATATGAAAAGAAGGAATCACCAGTACATTTTTCCCCTTGCTCTGCATCCCCTCCCATACCGGCTCCAGAATGTATTCCTCCCCGATATCCGGGGCGGCTGCATAATACGCTGACAGATCACATAGAATTCCCTGCTCTGCCAGATTTCCCACATATAATTCACTGACTTCCATAAGGTCAGGCGCTTCGCCGCCTGTTGTACAGCCGGACTATTTTTTCCAGGGTCTGATAGCTGGTATCATTAGCCGATTTCCTGACATACCCCAGCGTAATGGTTTCCTTTCTCCCATAATCTTCACGGCTTTCCAAGCTGACTGCCACGACTGTCACCTGATCCGTTCCTACTGACCATAAACTCCGGCTGTGATCATAACACAGCAGGCACCACTCACCATTCCCATAGGAAAGCGTATCCAGCTGACTGACATTCACATTCATATACTCGTCAGCCCATGCCCATTTTCTGTCTTCCCTGCCGGTCTCCGGATCGTATTTCCACAATCCCTCCGCATCACATAAATATATTCCCTCTTCATATCCGCTATACACATTTAAAGGTCTGAAAGGAAGTGCAGCGTACTGCTCCGATTCCTCTATATTCAGCAGTACTGCATCTCCTTTTCCTGTGATGCAATAACCATAGATCTGGTTCTCTTTGCCTACCGCCATGCCGTCCAACTGTTCCAGCCGGGGTGTATTCAGTATCTGTAGGCTGCCCTCTGCATCAAATACCGCTACAGTGGCCTCCTCACCGGTGGAAAAGAGCACAAGCCTGCCGTCCTCAGTGACGACTCCTTCATTCAAACTCTCTCCGATATCTGTTAATGCATTATGATCCGCATGCCACAGCAACTGTCCGGATTCATCATATTTTTCCAGAGAAATGCCTTCCTTCTCTTTCTACAGCACATAACAATTATTTTCTCTGTAAGCTGCCAAAGCAAGACAATCCACACTTTCCCTGGCAATATACACTTCCCCCTCAAATATACTTTCCGCTTCACCTCTCAGAATCTGATACTCCGTGGACTCTGTTCCAAATTCCGTTCTGGCAAGATAAAACCATTTTCCATTCAAAACATAATGGTCCGTATATTCTAAAGAGAGCGGCAGTTTCATATCCTGAAATGATGCTACTGCCACAGATTATTCATTACTCTAGGACTTCGTCTCTTCTGTTTCTATCCGTCCACCGCAGGAAGCTAAGCCTATGGCAGCCATCCATAAAAGTAATCCCGCAAGAACTGTCTTTCTGATCAGATCCATATATCTACTCCTTTTTATTTCTGGATTATGGTTCTAATTATTTATTAAATTGTTATCACTTTTCTATTGTTGTGTCAAGTTGCCGTCTGGATATCGTATTCTTCCAGAAGCTGGTGGATGATATTTCTCTTTCCTTCAGTCATTTGTACTTTGTGAACGGATTTCTTTTCTCTTGCCATAATAATAGGCCTCCTATGATTTAGATTTTATCATAGAAGACCTACTGTCTAATACCTATTTACAGAAAAACTTTCACAGAAGGGGGTGCGGACAAATTTTACCACTTTGAACCTATTCGTTACTATTCCTTTACGCCGCCAATGGTCAGGCCGGTTATAAAATATCTCTGCAGAAAAGGGTACAGACAGATAATCGGCAGCATGGTGACTACCGTAGCCGCTGAACGAACCGTGATCGGAGTGACAGCCGCTGCTGCGCTTCCGCGCTCACTTGCTGCCGCAGCGTTTCCGCTCTGCTGCATAACGGACGACAGTAGCTTCATCAATTCATACTGCAGAGTTGTATACTCCGTCTTCATTCTGTTGTACAGCATGGCGTCAAACCATGAGTTCCACTGTCCCACTGCAACAAACAGCACTACCGTTGCATACACTGGCTTGCACAACGGAGAAATAATCTTTGTAAAGATTGTCATATAGCCTGCGCCGTCGAGCTGAGCAGACTCCTCCAGACTGTCCGGCAGTCCCAGCATATAGGTTCGCATAACCAGCATATTCCATGCGCCTATCATACCGGGAATTACATATACCCAGAAGCTACCTGTCAGGCCCAGATTTCTATACAGCATGAAAACAGGAATCATACCGCCGTTCACATACATGGTAATAACCCAAAACAGGGACAGCTGGGATTTAAAAATAAATCTCTTACGGCTGACTACATATGCCAGCAGCGCATTGGCAATCACGGAAGATACCGTGCCGATCACCGTTCTCGCCACTGTAACTTTTGCACCTGTAATCAGATTTTCCATTGCAAGCACTGTCTGATAGTTTTTTATCGCAAATTTTCTGGGCCACAAATAAATACCCCCCCGCACTGCGTCAATACCATCATTAAAGGATATCGCAACTGTATTAAGCACGGGATACAGAGTGATAACTATGAAGGCAATCATAAACAAAGAATTTAATACAGTAAATACTTTACTCCCTGCAGAGCTTTTCACTTTCTTTTTCTTCATCTTCCCGTTTACCTCCTAGAACAGCCGCTCTTCACCGGCCCGTTTCGCCAGCTGATTACCGATTACAATCAATGCGATACTTACTGCGCTCTTGAAAATGCCCGCTGCAGTACCAAGGGAGAAATCATTCTGGCTGATACCCCATTTCAGGACATAGATATCTATGGTATCAGATACGCTCTTAACCAAACCATTGCCCAAAATATACTGAACCTCAAATCCTGCATTCAACACATTGCCAATATTCATCAGAAGCAGAATCATAATGGTAGGCTTGATGCCCGGAAGCGTTATATGACGAATCTTTTGCAGCCTGCCGGCTCCGTCAATGGACGCCGCCTCATACAAACTGGGGTCTATTGCCGTGATTGCAGCCAAATAAATAATGGCATTCCATCCGGTCTCCTTCCAACAGTTGGCAAAGGCTACAATCGGCCAGAAATACCGGGGATAAGCAAAGAAATTAATTGCCTGGTCAATAATATTCGCCCTCAATAACAGATCATTAACAATACCGGTACTCGACAAAGCATCATGCAGAATTCCGGCAACAATAATCCATGAAAGGAAGTGCGGCAGATAAGAAATCGTCTGCACAGTCTTCTTCGCCACGCTGGAGCGGATTTCGTTCAGCAATACGGCAAACAGAATTGCCATAACAGTAGTAGTCAGCAAGTTTAACGCCCCCATGCAGAAGGTATTTCTGATTACCCTCAAAAATGTTGCGTCCTCAAACAGAAATTTAAATTTGTCAAGTCCTACAAACTCCGATCCCAGAATACCCTTTGCCGGCTTATAATTCTGAAAGGCCATAATCCAGCCCGTCAAAGGCCAGTAGTAAAATATGATACCATAAATCACTACAAAGAAAGAAATAATGAGCAACGTCTTTTGCCTTTTAATCTCTTTCCAGGTGATCTTTTTATCCCTTTTTACTTTTACTGCTCCTTGATCCATTATATCACTCCCTATCTTACAGCCAAAGAACAGCAATAGGTTTCTTTATGGAATATCTATCGCTGCCCTTATCCTGCAATTATTTTAAACCAACCGTCCTGCCGCAGCCATGCTACGATGCAAATCCGGTTGAAGAATGCCCGTTTCTCGGGCATTCTTCGCACACTGCTTACTTAAAGGTATCCAGAATTGCCTGCATCTCAGCTAGAAAATCCTCCGGCTTACAAGCGTTGTAGGCTTCCATATACTCTGCCCATGCTGCATCGAAGTCAGCAGCCATAACTACCTTGGGAAGATACTCATGCTTGATTTCACCCATCTTTGCCCATGCGACGCCGCCGGGAGTCTCAGTAGTGAAGTTATTGGAATAACTGTACATCGGGAACCATGGACCGTTTGTCTCAACCACAGAGCCTATCATGTCAACATAGTTGTCTGCTCCATATGCTGCGAAGCAATCCTTCAGCGGCTGCGCCATATCCAGCTGAAACTCAGAAGGCTGCTCCTCAGGCTTGTTCGCATTGATGCCGTCATCACTGGTACCGCCCCACTGAGGCATATAAGAATACTGGCACCGGTGAGAAGCCTGATAAGAGGTGTCGGACCAGTTCATCCTCTGTTCATCAGTTCTGTAGTATAAACCGTTCTCATCCACGCTGTAATCGACGTCCTTCACTCCCCAGAAACGTAAATCATGAAGTTCCTGATCCATAGCGCAGTCAACGATAAACTTGAACGCCTTGTCAGGATCCTTACAGTCAACGGTAATGGCCACACCGGACGCCTGATTTACCGTATCGTCATATGTATGCCATCTGTTCTCCATGCCAGCTTCGGTGGTCAATCCAAGAGGCACGTAGTTACAGCCCATCGCATCAAGTCCCTGCTGCTTGAATACATCATTTACAGTGTAGGCAAAATTCCACCACTGGTCAACCATGCCAAGCACGCGTCCGGTGGACAGCTTGGCAATGTATTCATCATAGGTCTGAGTAAAGCTTTCAGGATCTACAAAGCCCTTATTGTACTCCTCATTCAGCTTTCTGAAATATTGGATGGTATCCTCAGAGGTATTGTAATCTTCAATCGTCAGCGTGTCCTTGTCAACCAGTACAGAACCGTCATTGGGGTAACCACCTAAGAACTGCCCTGCGTTTTCCAGACAGAAGTATCTCCAGTCTTCACAGAGAATGGTATATGCGATGTTAGGGGTACCATCTTCCATAGTGGGATTTGCCGCTATGTAGTCTTCTATTACCTTGAAGTATTCATCCATGGTCTCGATCTGCGGATAACCGGCCCACTCCAGAACCCTTGCCTGAATCCAGAAGGCCTCATCGTTATGCGTAGTAACTGTGCTCTCTCCCTTGGTATTGCCGAAAGGATTAATCCAGTAGATATGTCCGTCAGGCTGGCGGAATTTCTCCCACTCCTCCTCGGTAAACCATTTCTCCTTGAACTCGGGATACTGATCAATGTAATCATCAAGAGGAATCAGAGCGCCAGCGTCCACCAGCAGACTCATATCATCGCTGTCGATGAAGTCAGGATACTCGCCGCCTGCGATCAGAGTACCTGTTGCCTCGGAAGCGGTCTGACCGGTAAGCCAGGTCTCCTTGATCCTTACACCCCACTTTTCACCAATCAGCTGAGCGATTTCGTTATCGCTGTTGATCTCGGAACCAGGCATGGTAATGAACATGGTGAAGTCCGTGATTTCCCCTGCGTCCGCTACGCTGTTATTGGCACCTGCGTCTCCTCCTGCATTGCTGTCGGTCACTTCCTTGCCGCAGCCTGCCAGTGCGGACAGAACCATTACCGAAGCAAGAAAAAGTGTTGCTGCTTTCTTTTTCATCTTTTTACCTCCCTTTGAGATTTATGATCTCTCGGAATCTTTAGACCCGTAAAATCAAGGCTTTTAAGTTCCTTTTTTATTAAAATCCCCCACTTCTTTTGCCAAAAATACTTGACAAATCGCTCAAAATTTGCGGCGAAGCCGATTGAATATATTTTATTTCTTTCGACTGAAGGGCGATTTTTATGTTACCTGTTAATTCCGGCGGACATGCCGCCTATCAGAACTTTGTTGCTGTTAATCTTCGTAAATATTATCCTGACCCGGATGACTCAGGATTCCAAGAGATCATATTTGTGATAACAGAACATTTCATGTGACTTTATTATAAATTCATTTGTATATTCCATACAACCCTGTAAACTATAGAAAATACCCGGTAAATTATAGTTGTACAAAAGGTAGATCTGTTTTTGCAGCTTTTTCGTCAATATAACAAATCCTTTTATCTGGCTTGCTTTCTGAATTTAGCCGGAGTGCAGCCATTGAGAGAAATAAACTTATTGATAAAATAATCCATGTCCTTATAGCCCACCGCATCTGCAACTTCATATATTTTCATATCCGTATGGATGAGCAACTCCACCGCCTTTTCAATGCGGATGCGGTTCAGATAATCCTTGAAGGATTCACCGTACTGCTTTTTAAAGATCTGCCCCAGATATGCAGCGTTCATATAGTATTTGCGACCCAGATCTTTTAGTGTCAGGTTCTCTCTGTAGTTCTCCTTCAGATCATTTTCGATCCTGCCCAGAATTCCTTTCGCCTGATTTCCCTTAAGCTGGGCCAAATACTCTCCGTAATCGAGAAGCAGCCGTTTCAGCCCTTCATCGCTGCTCCTTCCATAGCTTTGGGAGAAAGCATTCTCGCTGATAAACTGAAATATCTCCTGCTGATTTACATTTTCATCCTGCTCCGAAGCTAGGTGTATCAGTTGAAACAGGAGGTAACTGACCACCATCTGAATCAGACAGGCATCCAGCTCCCCCGGCTTCATCTGTTCAAATACTGCGTCATACTCCTTTTCTATTTTTTCCCTGTCATTGATCTCCACCGCATGAAGCAGCGCATCTATGGTCTGCTTGTCCGCTAGCTTATCTGTCAGGTTGAAATTCTGATTTTCTCCCGGCACATTGTCCCTGAAGGAATAGGCCATCAGCACTGATTTGCAGGAAACCGACATTTCCTCCGGCTTCTCCACCCAGCTTCCGACAAGAATCATCAAAGGAAACTCCACGCTCTCCCGGACAGTATTCAGGAATTTCTCCAAACGTTCCTGATCATCCATACCCGCATCACCGTTCAGATCCGCTTCCGTATAAATAATTCCTACTTCATGGCTTCCCTCTCTGATGGAAGCATCAAGAATACAGAGATACTCCCTCCCCGGAAATAAAAGAAGACATTTCTAGTACAATTCTTTTTGAATAATTCTTTTCTCCTCC
>CALWLO010000092.1 GCA_944381545.1 uncultured Acetatifactor sp.
ATTCTTTTTTATAATATAATCACACTGGCACAATTCATATCTCCGGCCAGATCATACACCCTTCCCGATTTCAACCCTACCACCTTGGGACGCAGGACGGAATCTGTGCTGTTTTCCACTACCCTTGCCCTTTCGCCGTTGGACAGCTCCACCATACTGTCTACGGGATAAAGGATCACGCTGCCCAAAAAGCTCTTCATGGCCTCAATATCCATCTCTGCCGTCATGGTCATGATAATCTCCACCGCATCCCGCTGGGAGAACGCTTTCTTATAGGGTCTTTCCGTAACCAGAGCGTCATAGATATCCGCAACGGTTATGATTCTGGCGTATTTGTGAATCTGATCCGCTTTTACCCCAAAAGGATAACCGTTGCCGTTCATCTTTTCATGATGCTGCAGGACGCTCTTCAAAATATCGTCAGAGAAGGTTTCTCTCTTTTTCAGGATTTCAAAGCCGAACAGTGAGTGCTGCTTCATCAGCTCATATTCTTTATCCGTGAGAGCGCCCGGTTTATTGAGCAGTTCATTGGGAATTCTGGACTTCCCCACATCATGGAGCAGTCCCGCAATTCCCAGTTCCCGGATCTCCTTATCCTTCAGCCCGTACTTTTTCCCGATGATCATGGCCATAGTAGCCACATCTACGCTGTGCTTAAAGGTATATTCGTCGCTGACCTTCAGATTCCCGATGTCTACAGCCACCGCATCATTTTCCAAGATAGCGTTCATCAGCTCATTGGTCACATTGGCTGCAATCTCTGCAAAGCTTTCCGAATCCGTGTTGTGATACAGGTATTGTATGCCTTCACCCACACGTTTGCGGACGCTCTCCGACAGCTTTACCTTGGCGCAGTCCTCCACACGGTTTTTGTCAATGACCTCCTGTGTGTATCGGGAGATCTGTATCTCCTCCGGCTCCTTCGGGTCTTCTTCTCCCTCACGAATATACACACCGCCTATCCCCTTTTCCTGCAGATATTCGATCTGAAAATCCTCCAGGAAGGCTCCCCTGGCAATCATCGCACGGCCCCTGGCATCAAGCACGGCCTGATCGATCCGCATTCCGCTTTTCAATAAACGTGTACTTAAATATTTCCTCTTAACCACCTGATAACCTCTTAACGCATTGGTGTTTATTGTCCTGCATCATGTTTTACTTCTAAAGGATATCACAGGGCAGAAAAATGCGCAAGCCGGAAAGCTCTTCACTACTCCACCCCTAACTTACGCAGCTGCGCAATGGCCTGGGCCTGATTGCGGAATACGATGCCTGCCATGCCCTGCCCTATCGCCGCTTCCACGTTCCTTGGCGTGTCATCCAGGAAGACACACTCCTGCGCCTTCAATCCATAGCGGCTAAGCAGCAGCTGATAGATGGCAGGATCCGGCTTGGTCATCTTCTCCTGGTAGGACATGATGCCGCCCTCCATCAGGGGCAGAAAGTCCAGCACATGAGCGCATTCCTCATAAGCCTTCCGGGAGAAATTGGACAGATAATATACATGGTAGCCCTTGCCCTTTAAGTCCCGGAGCCAGGGAATCGCATAGTCATAGCGCCCCAGCATGTCATGGATATTGAGCAGGGTCTCCCGGATCTCCTGCTCAATGCCGGGATCATTTTCATAGAACCTTTGGAATACCGTTTCCTCCTCCAGCTCTCCTTTATCAAATTCATTCCACATAGGATCCATGACCGTAGCCCGGATCAGACGCTCCAGCACCTCCGGGCTGTAGTGGAAGCTCTCAAAATATTCCTTCCACTGAAAAGCGGCAAGCACATTGCCGATATCAAATATAATATTCCGAATCATTTTTTCTGCACGCAGCATCCCAGACAAGCCTGTGATACTGTCCTCTCCTTCCTGCTTTTATTCCTGAGGGCAATGAGCCGTGCGGACACACTTGTGCATCCATTCGGCGAACGCCGCAAGGGTCAAATATCCCGCTGCTCTGCAGCGCTGCATGCCGGATGCCCCGTTGCTTGCGGCAGGGTATTTGATTGCTCGACCGATACCCCGATGATCTTCAGCAGGGCTTTCGCCGCCCCGGACATGGAAGCCCTGCTGTCAAAGACGATGCAGACGCTCCTCTTAGGGATGATCTTGTTAAAGCGCAGTTCAAAAAGTCTGCCCGAATCAATCTCCTTCTGGGCAAAGTCCCTGACCACACAGCCCACGCCCAGGTTACGCAGGGCAAACTGCACGATCATATCGCTGGTAGCCAATTCAAATTCCGGCATAATCTGTATGCCGCTGCCCTCCAGATATTCATCCATAAAGCGGCGGGTACTGGTAGTTTTCTCCAGAAAAATCATAGGCAGCTGCTCCAGCTGCTGAAGATCCATCATCCTATTTTTATAGGCAATAAATCTCCGTCCGGCCACAAAGATATCCTCCAGCTCCCGCACGGGCACTACCCTGACCCGCTCTCCGGGTTCAAAGGGCGTACTGACCACGCCGAAATCAATCCTTCCCTCCTCCAGAAAGCTCAATGTCTCCGGAGTGGGAGCATTGGTGACGATTACCTTGATCTCCGGGAAAGCCTCGTGGAACTGCTCCAGATAGGGCAGCAGATAGTACTGCAGCGTCATATCACTGGCGCCGATGCGGATTTCTCCTGCTTCCAGATCCCGCATCTGCCTCAGCCTCTGTTCGCCGATCTCCAGCTGCTCATAGCCCCTGGATACATATTCATACAATGTCTCCCCCTCCTTGGTCAGATGCACGCCTTTGGCTGCCCGGTAAAACAGGGAAACCCCCAGCTGTTGTTCCAGCTGTCTGATAGACTGACTCACCGCCGGCTGGGAAACAGACAGCGCCTGGGCTGCCATTGTCAGGCTGCCCAGGCGTGCTACATGATAGAAGACCTTGTAATATTCCAGATTGCTGACCACGTGTCTGCTCCTCTTTCTTACTTCCCGCTATGCCGCTGTCAGCAGCAAAACATCAGATACAGAATGGCCCACAGTGTCATTCTTCCGGAACAACACAGAATTTCACGGCACTGCTTCCAATACACCGCAGCTTCAGCAGCTCTCCGTCTTCAGCGGACTCTTGCGGTAAATGATATCCTCTCTGCTTGGGCCGTTGCTGACCATGGTGATGGGATATCCGATTTGCTCCTCAATGAACTCTACATATCTGCGGCAGTTTTCCGGCAATTCTTCATAATTCTTGATTCCCCGGATATCACATTTCCAGCCGGGCAAGGTCTTCAGTACAGGCTTTGCTTTCTCCAGCTTGGCCGTTACCGGAAAGTCCGTCGTGACCTCCCCGTCGATCTCATAACCCACACATACCGGAATCTCATCCAGATAGCCCAATACATCCAATACGGTGAACGCCACATCCGTAGTGCCCTGCAGGCGGCAGCCATACTTGGAGGCCACGCAGTCGAACCATCCCATCCGTCTGGGACGCCCTGTGGTAGCGCCGAATTCGCCGCCGTCACCGCCCCGGGTACGCAGCTCATTGGCCTCTTCGCCGAAGATCTCGGAAACAAATGCCCCTGCGCCCACTGCGGAAGAATATGCCTTGCATACGGTGATGATCTCCTTGATCTCATAAGGCGGCAGTCCTGCACCGATAGCGCCGTAGGCAGCCAGCGTGGAGGAGGAGGTTACCATGGGATAGATCCCGTGATCGGGATCCTTTAAGGTGCCCAGCTGCCCCTCTAACAATACCGTCTTTCCTTCCTTCAGCGCCTTATCCAGGTATGCCGATACATCGCACACATAGGGGGCGATCATCTCTCTGTAGCTGCGCAGGGTCTCCAGCAGCTCCTGAGGATCAATCCCCGGCTTATGATACAGGTGCTCCAACAGCACGTTCTTCATCTCGCAGACTCTCTGCACCTTTTCCTTCAGCAGCTCCTCGTCAAACAGTTCGCTGACCTGGAAACCGATCTTGGCATATTTATCCGAATAAAACGGTGCAATCCCGGACTTGGTGGAACCAAAAGACTTGCCGCCCAGCCGTTCCTCCTCGTACTGGTCGAATAGGATGTGATAGGGCATGACAATCTGCGCCCTGTCCGAAACCAGGATCTTGGGCATGGGCACATTCCTGTCCGTGATGGATTTGATCTCGTTAAAAAGTACGGGAATATTCAGCGCCACCCCATTGCCGATTATGCTTGTGGTATGGGCATAAAATACGCCGGAGGGCAGAGTATGCAGAGCAAACTTGCCATAATTATTCACTATGGTATGTCCTGCGTTGGCGCCTCCCTGAAAGCGCACGATAATATCCGCTTTCTCCGCCATCATATCCGTAATCTTCCCTTTTCCTTCATCTCCCCAGTTAGCGCCTACAACTGCTTTTACCATGCTTTCCTCCATTCCGGATGAAATGAATTGCTCTCTGGCAATTTATTCCACCGTTCCTCCTAATATAAATAGGGAGCGCCAAAGCACTCCCTTTCTTACTCTGACATACCCCAGTATATCACAGTTTCTGTCATAAGTAAAATCAATATTTCTTATAGTTCTCATAACGCTCTCTTATTCCTGTCCATCCCAGCAATAGGTACATAATCTTTCCTTAGGGATGCCCACCGATTCAATCATATCATCCAGCCGGTGATACCGCAGAGAGGTGAAATTCAGCTGTTTGCCGATGCGCTCTATCATCTCCTGATAGCCCTGGCTTTCGGGATCCACATAATCCTTTAAGTCGATCTGCCTGCCCTCCTGCTCCATCTCCTTCAGAATTCTCCTGGTGATCAGATCCATCTCCGAAGAGGAGCGGGAGAAATTCAGATACTTACAGCCAAACAGCAGCGGGGGGCAGGCCGGACGGATATGCACCTCCCGTGCGCCGCTCTGGTACAGGAATTCCGTGGTCTCCCGCAGCTGTGTCCCTCTCACGATGGAATCGTCGATCAGCAGCAGGCTCTTGTCCTGGATCAGGGCATGCACCGGAATCAGCTTCATCTTGGCGATCAGATTGCGCTGTGTCTGGATCGTGGGCATAAAGGAGCGGGGCCAGGTAGGGGTATACTTGATAAACGGCCTGGAAAAGGGAATCCCGCTTTTATTGGAATAGCCGATGGCATGAGCCGTACCGGAATCCGGCACTCCGGCTACAATATCCGGCTGTACCTGATCCCGCTCTGCCAGCTTTGCCCCGCAGTTATACCGCATCTGCTCCACACTGATCCCCTCATAGGAGGAGGAGGGATACCCATAATAGATCCACAGGAAAGTACAGATCTTCATATCCTTGCCCGGCGCCACTAAGGTTTTTACCCCCTCCGGCGTCACAATGACGATCTCACCGGGGCCGAGCTCTCTCTCTTCGTGATACCCCAGATTCAAATAGGCAAAGCTCTCAAAGGATACACAGTAAGCGCCCTCCTTCCGGCCGATGGCCACGGGGGTTCTGCCCAGCCTGTCCCTGGCGGCATAGATCCCCTTGGGCGTCAGCAGCAGCGTGGTCATGGAACCCTCTACCAGCTCCTGTACATACTGCAGTCCCTCAATCAGGTTCTCCCTCTGGTTGATAATGGCTGCAACCAGCTCCGTGGCATTGATATCTCCGCCGCTCATTTCCAGGAAGTGGGAATGTCCGCTGCTGAACAGCTCTTTTACAATGGCGTCCATATTATTGATCTTACCCACCGTAGCGATGGCATAGGTGCCGTGATGGGAACGCACCAGCAGAGGCTGGGGCTCATAATCAGAGATGCAGCCGATGCCGAGATTACCCTGCATCGTATTTACATCCTTATCGAATTTGGTTCGAAATGGGGCATTTTCAATATTATGAATGGCTCTGTCAAATCCCTTTTCCCTGTCATAAACGGCCATCCCGGCACGTCTGGTTCCCAGATGGGAATGATAGTCTGTTCCAAAAAACAGATCAAATGTACAATCCTCCTTGGCTGCTACTCCGAAAAATCCGCCCATAGTTAATCCATATCCTTTCTGTCCATGCAAAGACAGCGTATCTCCTTGTCATGATGCGCTGTCTCTTACTTTTTATACGTGAATTTCTGCCTTGATGCCCAGTAATTCCCTGTTTGCCTCCAGGATCGGATGAACCACCCTGCTTAGGAATGCTTCCACCTGTTCCTTGGAACGCCCCACATATTTTGCCGGATCCATGGTCTTCTGCAGATCCTCCAGGCTCAGATTAAAGGCAGGATCCTCTGCGATCAGCTCCAGCAGATTATTCTCCTTACCCTCCACCTTCACATTGCGACCCGCCTCCATGGAAAGCTCCCGGATACGCTCATGCAGCTCCTGACGGTTGCCTCCGTTTTTCACCGCATCCATCATGATATTCTCTGTCGCCATAAAGGGCAGCTCGCTACGCAGTCTCTTCTCAATGACCTTCGGGTACACTACCAGCCCGTCCACCACATTCAGGCACAGATCCAGTATACCGTCAACGGCCAGGAAAGCCTCGGGAATGGACAGTCTCTTATTGGCAGAGTCATCCAGGGTTCTCTCAAACCACTGGGTAGCGGAAGTGATCGCCGGGTTCAGCGCATCGATCATCACATAACGGGAAAGGGAAGCAATACGCTCACTCCTCATGGGATTACGCTTATACGCCATGGCCGAGGAACCGATCTGACTCTTCTCAAAAGGCTCCTCCACCTCCTTCAGGTGCTGGAGCAGACGAATATCATTGCTCATCTTGTGGGCGCTGGCGGCAATGCCTGCCAGCACATTGGCCACACGGGTATCCACTTTCCGGGAATAGGTCTGTCCGGATACCGGGTAACATTCCTTGAAGCCCATCTTGGCAGCAATCATGGGATCGATCTTATCAATGGTCTCCTGATCCCCGTCAAAAAGCTCCAGGAAGGAAGCCTGGGTACCGGTAGTGCCCTTGGAACCCAGCAGCTTCATGGTGGAGAGCACATGCTCCAGATCTTCCAGATCCAGACAGAACTCCTGCAGCCACAGGGTAGTGCGTTTCCCCACCGTAGTGGGCTGTGCCGGCTGGAAGTGAGTAAACGCCAGCGTGGGCTGTGCCTTATAATGGTCTGCAAAATCAGCCAGCTCCTTCATCACATTCACCAGCTTCTTCTTTACCAGCTTCAATGCCTCGGTCATGATGATAATATCCGTATTATCCCCCACATAGCAGGAGGTTGCTCCCAGATGGATGATCCCTGCTGCCTTAGGGCACTGCTGACCGTAAGCGTACACATGACTCATGACGTCATGGCGCACTTCCTTCTCCCTGGCTCTTGCCACCTCGTAATTAATGTCATCCGCATGGGCTTTCAGTTCATCGATCTGCTCCTGGGTGATGACCGGTTTGCCATTCTGGGACAATCCCAGCTCCATCTCGGTCTCCGCCAATGCAATCCACAGCTTTCTCCAGGTACGAAACTTCATATCCTGGGAAAAGATGTACTGCATCTCCCTGCTGGCATAGCGCTCTGATAAAGGGCTCTGGTATACATCTGTACTCATGTCTTGTTCTCTCCTTCTTAGGGTATAATGTCTTTACTTCACAGCTTCGCCCGCACCGAACTGTTTACCGGTCAAACTCTCCCCGGATGTCCTCCTTAGGGGGCTCCAGCGGATACTTGCCGGTAAAACAGCCCTGGCAGATGCCCAGGCCGTTAACGATCTGGGGCAGCCGCTCCCTGCGCAGATAGCCCAGGGTATCGCTGCCGATAATCCGGCGGATCTCTTCCACGCTGCGGTTATAGGCGATCAGCTGATCCCGGGCAGGTACATCCGTGCCGAAATAGCAGGGCCACAGAAAGGGCGGGGAGCTGACCCGCATATGCACCTCTTTGGCTCCGGCTTCCCGAAGCATCCGCACGATCCGGTCAGCGGTTGTTCCCCGGACGATGGAATCATCAATCATAGTGATCCGTTTGCCTTCCACAGCCTCCCGGATGGCGTTTAGCTTTACCTGGACGCTGTCCTCCCGGCTCTTCTGCTTGGGCTTGATAAAGGTACGCCCCACATAGGCGTTTTTCACAAAGGCCGTACCGTGAGGGATCCCGGACTGCAGAGAATATCCCAGCGCCGCTACTTGGCCGGACTCCGGTACGCCCACCACCAGGTCTGCATCCACCGGGCTGTCCATGGCCAGGTACTTGCCCGCCAGGATCCGGGAATTGTACACGCTCATACCGTCCAGATGGCTGTCCGGCCTAGCAAAATAAATATATTCAAAGACACACCTGGCGTGCTCTGACTCCGGCAGCGCATGGCTCATGTCCGAGACGATCCCCTGCTCGGGAGAGATGGTCACGATCTCCCCGGGCAGCACATCCCGCACAAACTCCGCTCCCACCGTATCCAGGGCACAGGATTCGCTGGCCAGCAGATACATGTTGTCCCGCCTGCCGATGCAGAGCGGCCTGAATCCGAAAGGATCTCTGGCGCCGATCAGCTTCCTCGGAGACATAATCACCAGGGAATACGCTCCCTTGATCTTATGCATGGCTCTGCCCACGGCTTCCTCTACGGTCTTGCTGTTTAAGCGCTCTCTGGCAATATAATAGGCAATCACCTCTGAATCAATGGTGGTCTGAAAGATTGCTCCGGTATACTCCAGTTCCCGGCGCAGCTCGGGAGCATTGATCAGATTCCCGTTATGGGCCAGTCCCAGCGTACCCTTTACATAATTCAGCACCAGGGGCTGGGCATTTTCCCGGGTGGAACTGCCTGCGGTGGAATACCGCACATGGCCGACGCCGATATCCCCTTTCAGCTTTTCCAGGATCTCCGGTGTAAAGGCTTCATTGACAAGCCCCATATCCCTATGGCTTAATACCTTTCTCTTAGGCCCCTGCGTATCGCTGACGGCTATTCCGCAGCTCTCCTGTCCTCTGTGCTGCAGGGCAAGCAGCCCATAGTAAATC
Source organism: uncultured Acetatifactor sp. (assembly GCA_944381545.1). Classification (GTDB taxonomy): domain Bacteria; phylum Bacillota; class Clostridia; order Lachnospirales; family Lachnospiraceae; genus Acetatifactor. The sequence continues at coordinate 8,844 of CALWLO010000092.1, forward strand.
ACGGACGCCACATCATGTCCGTCAAAATCATAGGCACCTATAACACCGCATTCCTCCTTTAATTTGTCAAGATTCTCTGTCTGTACATAAATTTCTTCTGGCACTATTATACCGACCTTTCTGACCCTTAGGCGCTGCGTCTTCCACACCCATCCCCTGCCGGGCCATATATTTCGTCATCTATTCCCATATCTGCTGCCGGCTGATCTGTATGACACCGCCATATAACAGTATGATGCCAGGGGCTTTTGACCCCAACATCAACAGTATCAGTATAGCCCAGCAGCGGTAAGAAGTCAACAACCCCGCTGCTATCCCCCAAAGGCACTGTCATATTTTCCGGCCATTTCCGTAATTTCCGCTGCATAATGGGGGTAAGCTGTCACAATATCCCGGATCTCCTGCCTGGCCTCCTTCAGCACATTGTCATTATATTCCATCTGCTTGCGCAGGGACTGCCTCCGCAGGATCAGCTCATGACGGGCCTCCACCTGCTCCTTATGATCCAATATCACCGCCGCCCGGCCGGAAATTCTCTCGGGGTACCGGATATGATAGCGTCCCAGCTGGGTCAAAAGCTGTTTCCGGTAATATTCCCTTTTGGCCTCCGCCTCTGCAAACTGCTTTCTTTGCTCCTTCTCATTCTGGTACTGGCGGTACAGCTTCTCCAGCTTCTTTCCGCTCTCCACACCGTATTTCATATACAGATATTCCAGCAGATTGGTATTATTCACATACCGGATCTTCACCTTATTCTGTAGCTGGATCAATCGGTTGGCCGTACGCTGCACCCGCCCAAGCTCCCGGTCAGCATCCATATATTTTACGGCCAGCACCGTCAGGGCAAGAGCTGTGGCAATCACCGCAATAAAATAGCCGATCTGCGTCTGCATCTGCAGGCCCAGCTGAAGTGCGGCCAGCAGCGCCAGGCAGATCACCATAGCCGTCAGAAAGATTACTGCCATACCCTTGAGGTTTTCCATGATTCCTTTCAGTTCATTTTTCCGGTAATCGTAAGCGTGCTTTTCCCCATCCAGGCGCTGCAAATCCTGTTTTATCAGCGTGCCGTACTGCTCCGCCTCCCGGATCTTGGCTATCCCCTCCTCTAACTCCGACTCCCTGCTCTTTAACTGATAATAAACGGCATCCTCCATCTGGTTCTCGCACTTTGCAAAATGCTCGTATTCCCGCTCCATATTTTGGAGCTTATGAGCAGTCACCTCCAGCTCTTCCTTTTCCTGCTTCGGCAGGGCT
>CALWLO010000093.1 GCA_944381545.1 uncultured Acetatifactor sp.
TCAAATAATTCCGCAGCAGCTTCATCAGTGCATCCACTTCCTCCTGGGGACGGTTCCAGTTCTCCGTAGAAAAAGCATACACAGTCAGGTACTGGATTCCCATGCGGTAAGCTTCCTCGCAGATCGCCTCCACGGTCTTTGCCCCCTCCACATGTCCCATATTCCTCGGCAGGCCCTTGGCCTTCGCCCAGCGCCCGTTACCGTCCAGAATGATCGCCACATGTCTCGGCATTTTCAATTCTTCGCTCATGCTTCCATTCTCTCTCCGTTTTTTCTATAAATGCATGGAAAGGGAGCAATCCCCATCCGTCCGGATGATGACTGTCCCTCCCCAGTATCCATTGTCATTCCATGCTTCTTGCGGATTCCGCTATACTGCGCAAATCCATCCGGCGTTTATACGGTCATGATCTCCTTGGACTTCACTTCCATCAGAGCATCGATATCCTTGATATACTTATCTGTCAGCTTCTGCAGGCTTTCCTCCAGCTGCTTGATCTCATCCTCGGAAACCTCCGTCTTGGCCAGCTTCTTAAAAGAATCGTTTCCCTCCCGGCGAATATTGCGGATCGCCACCTTACTGTCCTCCGCTTTCTTTCTGACTTCCTTCACCAGATCCTTTCTGCGCTCCTCGGTCAGCTCCGGAAACACCAGGCGGATCACGCTGCCGTCATTGGAAGGATTGATGCCCAGATCCGAGGTCAGTATGGCTTTCTCAATGGCCTTTAACAGGCTCTTCTCCCAAGGAGCGATCTGAATGATCCGCGCCTCGGGCACTGTCACATTACCCACCTGCTGGATCGGTGTAGGTGTTCCGTAATAATCCACACGGATCTTATCCAGTACATGAGGATTGGCGCGTCCTGCCCTGATCGTGCCGTAGTCGGACTCCAGAAATTCATATGTCTTCTTCATCTTTTCATCAAACTGCTGTAATCTTGCGTCCATGTTAGTTCCTCCTATTTTACGTTCCGCAGCTTTCTCTCCGGCGGACTTCTCTAAACGGTAACCTTGGTTCCGTTAAATTTACCTTTCACCGCATTTACAATGCTGTTTTCTTCGTTCAGTCCAAACACCCACATGGGCATCCGGTTATCCCGGGCCAGAATGGAAGCTGTCATATCCACAACCTGCAGATTCTTAGCGATCACTTCTTCGATGGTCACTTCATCATACTTCTTCGCCGCAGGATTCCTGCAGGGATCATCATCATACACGCCATCAATGGACTTAGCCAGCAGAATCACATCCGCATCCACCTCAATCGCCCGCAGCACCACACCGGTATCCGTGGAAAAATAAGGATGGCCTGTGCCGCCTGCAAAAAATACGACCATGCCCTTGGCAAAATACTTATTGGCTCTGTCCTTGGAAAACAGCTTGGTAAAGGATCCGCACGCAAAAGGGGTCAGAATACTGGTCATCATCCCCACACAGCGGAAAATTTCAGACACATATATACAGTTCATCACTGTTGCCAGCATGCCGATTTGATCCGCCTTTGTCCGATCAATGTTCTCGCTGGAACGGCCTCTCCAGAAATTACCGCCCCCTATGACGATACCTACCTGAATCCCCTCATCTACCAACTGCTTTACCTGTAATGCCACACCTCTGACGGTCTCCTCATCAAAACCGGTTCTCTTTTCTCCGGCCAGAGCTTCCCCGCTTAATTTCAATAAAATGCGCTGCATCGTTTTCTTCCTGCCTTTCCCTGATTTCGGCTGTATTCGGTTATTTTCTGCCCTTTTTCACATCCGGCTTATAATCGTCGAAGAAGGAAGTCGGGTTCACATCCGCATAGCATTGGGAACACATACCTTCGATCACTGCGCCGTTGTTGATCTGTACGGACTTGGACTTGATATTGCCCATCACGATAGCAGAGGTATCCAAAACCACGGGGCCCTGTACATCGATATCCCCTTTGACTGCCCCTGCAATAACAGCGCTGGTGGCGCTGATATTTCCGATAACCACAGAACTTGAGCCGATCTTTACCGCCCCTTCACTGATGATTTCTCCATTGATCTTTGCATTATCCGCATAGATCTCAGCAGCTTTGGAATTACCGGTGATATAGCCGGTTACATTCAGTTTACCCAAAATATCAATATTGCCATTCACACTGCCGACCAGATCCAGGGATCCCTCGCTCACGATATCACCGTTAATGGTCATACCCTCTGTAATTGTGGATGTCTCATCTATGGCCATCCTTGCGTTAATCATCTCTGCCACCTTAGATTCCCCCTTAGTCTCTCTTTTCGTCTCCTGTTTTTCTTCGGATGCCTGGGGCATAACTCCTTCTTCTGCTGCCAAGGCGCTCTCCAGCATCCTCTCCAGATCCACATCCTCCTGAGGGGCTTTGTGTTCTGCAGGCGCTTTCAGTGCGGCTGCCACCTCCGCCTCCAGGCTCTCCTCCGGTGTATGCGCCCCTGTCTCCGGCTCCTCCTCCGTCACCTCCGGAACCACAATGGAATCCACCCTGTCAAGCAGTTCCTCAATATTGCCAAACTCCTGGGTCTGATCCTTACCGCCTTCCGGCAAATTCTCTCCGGCGGCATCAGCGCCGCCCATCTCCTCCGGTATCAGTTCATTCACTGCCTGGGACAGATCTTCCTTCAAATCCGAGAAAAATCCCATGGTATTCCTCCTCCAATCTATATTTATCAGTTGCCGCCTTCGCTTCTGCGAATATGCTGAATCGGCGTGGTATCCTCTGTGATCGGCAAAATCACGGTATCCTCCATCGCCAAAATATTCTCAATGATCTCCGGCAGCGCCTCCACCGTTGTGGGCCGGGACGCCGCATCATGCATCAGGATGATGGATGTGCCATGCTTTGAGATATCCGCAGTCGCATTTTCCACCAATGTATCCACATCCAGCAGCGTGCTGCCTGCGTCTCCCGAAGAAATATTCCAGTCATAAAACACGACCTCCCTCTCCTCCAGAAAATCCGCAAATATCCGCATGTCCAAATCACTGACGGTATTGGAGCTGCCGCCAGGGAATCGATAACATGTGCTCTGTATTCCCGTATTCTCTAATATGTAGGAATAGATTCGATAAAAATCAGCAGAAAAATCCTCTACTGACTGATAGATATCCGCATATTTGTGGGAGTAGGAATGCATCCCGATGGTATGTCCCCGCCTGGCAATCTCCCGAAGCATCTCTACGGAGTGCCCGTCTTCCTTACCCAGCACAAAGAAAGTTGCTTTTACATCGTATTCATCCAGAATATCCAGTATATCTTCTGTATATTTACTCGGGCCGTCGTCAAAGGTCAGGTACACCTTGTGAGCCGCCTGCGGTACTTCCCGTTCCGCCGTCAGCGAATCTGCCAGACCCTCCAGTCCCTCTGCTCCGGCTATGGAAGCCTCCAAATGATTTTTCGTCCTGACCGGCTGTGATACCGTATCCTGTCCCGTCCGGGACATCGCCTCCAACAATTGGTGCAGATTATCCTGGGTATCCGCCAGCTGCCTGCTCAATGCATTGACTCTGTAAAAAAGCACCACGCCAAGCCCTGCCGAAAGAAGCATCCACACCAGCACCGACAGCACGATCCCTTTCTTCAGCCGCTTTACTCTCCTTCGTCTTGCATCCTCCCCGGGTATCTGCTCTTTTTTCATTATAGCATACCAACCCTTCTGTTAAAAGAAAAGAATTTATGAATATTTTAACATGACAGTTTAGATATTTCAAGGAAAAAAGGGAGAATCCAGCCAGCCCGGGTATTTTCAGGCTTGAAATCAGCTGATCTGCCAGCGGATATGGCTGCCCTCCTCATCCTTGCTGACCAGCAGCTGATCTTCGATCTCCTGCTTCAGCTCTGTCACATGGGAAATGATACCTATGAGCTTTGATCCCCCGGCCATTTGCTGCAGTACCCTGACTGCCTGATCCCGGGAGTGTTCATCCAGTGATCCAAAGCCCTCATCAATGAACATAATGTCCAGATTGATGGAAGCTGCGTTTTCCTGGATCTGATCCGCCATGCCAAGTGCCAGGGAGAGGGCAGCCATGAAGGATTCGCCTCCCGAGAGAGTCCTTACCTCCCGCTCCTGTGCGGTAACGAAGGAGTAAACCATAAGATCAAGTCCCCTGTTCTTGCCTTCACCGGCCTGGTCTTCTCCCACCATGCGCAGCTCAAACGCTCCGGCGGACATCTTGCGAAACCGGATATTTGCCGCATATAGGATCCTCTGCAGATAGCAGCGCTGCACAAAGGTTTCGATATCCATCCTGGCGCCGGTGACTTTGCCGGCAAGACGGTTATACAGGCTGTCAATTCTTGCATACTCCTGAATGACCCGGCTGCGTTCCTCCATCCTGGGAGCCAGCGCATGATAAGCGCTCTGATTCACCCGATATACTTCTTTTACCTGTTCCAGGGCCGTCTGCACTTCGCTCAGTCTTCTTTCTGCCTCATCTTTTACCATTTCCAGTTCCTCAATAACAGGCTTTTTGCGGTCACCGATGGCTATTCTGGCAGTCTGAGCCGCCCCTGTTGCAGATGCTTTCCTTCTGCTGTGTGCTTCGAGCTTAGTCTGCAGGAACCCGGCCTCCTCTCTTCCATATTGGGCCGTGATCTCCTTCCAACAGAACCTGGCAATCTCCTTTTCGGCCAGAATCTCTCCATATGCGGCTTTACACCCATCCCTCTTTTCTCTCAGTCCGGGAAGCGCTTCGCAGGCCTGTCTGATCCAGGCCTGGGCATTTTCCTTTTCCGTCTTCGCCCTCTGGGCTGCGCTATGGGCCGCTTGATAGGCGGTATCCGTCCCCTCCTTTGCAAGCTTTGCCGCAGCAAGCGCTGCCTCGGCCTCCTCTTCCGTGAGATACTCCCGCTGCTCTTCAAGCCCTTTTAAGGCTGCACCGGCGCAAGCCAGCCCGGCCTTCGCATCCGCTGACTTCTGTAAGGCTGTCTCAAAGTCCGTCTTCCGTTTCGTCCTTTGGATGTCTGCATCCCTTAAGCACTCCTGCACTTGGACGAGCCTATCCGCTTTTTCCCGCAAGCTTTCCCCTTCCGCCGCAATTTCCGCTTTCCAGTCTGCCAAAAGCACCTCCGCCTGACCCACTGTCAGTTCTTCCGGAACATTCCCAATGGATTTTGCCATACGCCTGCGGAGTCTGGCAATGGTATCTTCATAGCGGCTCTGCTTTTCTGTCAAAAGCCTTGCCGCTGCCCCGGATGCAGTGGATTTTCCTGCCCGCTCCTGTTCCAGCTGCGACACTTGGCCGGCCAGGGCCTCGATACTCTCCCTGGTCAATTCCTCATACTCCCCGGAAAGCTCACAGGGATGGGGATGCAGCGTGGAGCCGCATACCGGACAGGGCTTTCCCGGAATTAACCTCTGGGCAATAAAGCCCGCCTGCGCATCCAGAAACGCTTCCCTTTTTCTGTCATATTCTTCCTTCTTTATCCGGTAGTTTTCCCTGGCTGTCTCATAGTCTCTCTGTGCCTCCTGCACCTTAATCCGCCAGATGCCAATGTCCCTTTGCTCGCTTTGGGCAAAAGCGACCTCCCTTGTAATCTCCTGTGCCTCCTCACTCTTTTTCGTCCAGCGTTCCAGCAGAATATCGGCATCTCCAAGGTCATCCGCCTGTTTTCTCCATATCCGTTCCTGTGCTTCAAAATCAGCCAGCGCTTTCTGTGCTTTTTCTGCACCTTCTACGGCAGTCATAAGCGCATCCTGCCGGGCCTTTACCTCTTCCTCTGCCACATGGATTTTCTGAAAGACTTCCATGGCTTTCTCCACCCGGTCCGACACCTTGGTAAATGCCTCCAGCTGCTTCTCCTGCGCTGCCCTTGCAGCAGTCTCCTCAGCGGTGGTTTCTGCATATTTTCCCGCCAGCCCCGGCAGGGCATCCTGCAGACTGCTTAATTTCTTTTCCATGTCTGCTACTGCAGCTTCCGCATCAGAGTATCTTTGGTAAACTGCTTTAATCTCATAAGCAGCACGAATCTCCTCTATCAATCTGGCGGCCCCCTTCATCTCCTCTTCCGACGCTTCGCATTCCGCCAGTTCTCTTTCTGCCTTTTCCAGCTGCTCAAAAGACTGAACCAAAATCTGTGCATTCGTGTACGCATCCCTTTTTTCATCCCGAGCCTTGCTTGTTTCATCATAATCCGCCTTAGCAGAGTCCCTTTCTTTCTTCAAGCTGTCACAAAGAACCTCCAGCTCGTTCAAAAGAGCTTCCATATCCGTGACATTCAGCTTCTCTGCAGACAGAACTCTGCTCTTAAGCTCTTTCAGCCTCTCTGCACCCGCATATGACTCAGGAATCACCACATGGGATGTTTCCGTCCGGCAGGCGGTCTGAATCTGTTCCATTTCAGAGAGTTTCGCCCTGCGCCTGAGTCCCAGTTCATCAACAATCTCCTGAAACCGTTCTGTGCCAAACAGTTTACGGAAGATCTCCTTTTTCCGGTTGGAGTCGGCACGAAGCACCTCCATAAATTCGCCCTGGGCAATCATGGCTACCTGCATGAACTGGCTTTTGGTAAGGCCCACGATTTTCTCCAGCTTATCGTCGGTCTCTCTCTGGTTTCGGGAATAATCAGAGCCATCCGGCATGGTCAGGGACACGGTCTCCTTCTCCTCCCTGGTGCCGGAGCCTTTCTTCAGCGGACGGATATGTCTCGGCACTCGGCGGACAGTATAAATCTTCGTCTCTGTGCCGGAGAGCTCTGAAAAGGTAAGCTCCACATACGGCTCCGTTTCATAGTCCGCATACTGGCTCTGCAGTTCTGTCCCGTCCTTTTTATTATTCCCAGAGCTCGCTTCTCCATATATGGCAAATACGATGGCGTCAAAAATCGTAGTCTTGCCGGCACCGGTATCTCCGGTGATCAGAAACAGGTTCTGGTTCGGCCTGGTAAAGTCCACCAACGTTCTTTGGGCGTAAGAGCCGAATGCCTGCATGGTTAATACTAGTGGCCTCATCCTACTGCACCTCCAAAACGCTGTTGATCACATCACGAAGAAGCTCCTGCTCCTCCTGGCTCAGATCCTTTAAAAAGGAGCAGCAAAGCGTAAAGGCATCCGGCTGCACAGCTGCGGGATACTGCACCCGGTAATCCGCTTTCCTGAGAGCTTGCCGGCGAATCTCCAGAAGGTTCGGAAATGCATGTCGGATCCTGTCCTGCATATCCATCGTATCCAGATCCCCCTGATCTGTCAGGAGGATGGTCACATAATCCCCGCAGCCCTGTTTTAAGACCTCCTCCAGCGTCCCTGTAATCACCCTCAGCCTACGCAACGGAGTAAGCGGAAGAACGGTGGTCTTTACCCTGCCTTTTTCCTCCATCTCTACCATGATAATGCCCTTCTGCTGCCCAGCCTCACTGACAGAGCAGGCAAGCGGGGTTCCGCAGTAGCGGTAGCATTCACTGCCGACCTTCATCGGTTTATGAATATGTCCCAATGCTGCATAATCGAATTTTCCCAGGATGTCCGCTTTCACTTCATCAATATCGCCCACTGTACGCCGCTCGGAATCCATCCGTTCCACCTGCTTGGCATGGGTTCCCGACGGCAGATAGAATTGGTGGCTTACAAGGATATTTCTCTCCCGTTCATCAATATCTTCCCTCTCTATGAGCTTATGAATGGTGTCATTGTAAGACAGGTTGTTCCCGTTTTCATCCAAGCCCACGACGGCTTTCACCATGGACGGTCTGACAAAAGGGAGCAGATAAAAGTTCACTTTTCCATGGAGATCCTGCAGAGTAACCTTCTCTATATGCTCCCGAGGCGTCTGGGGCGGCATGCCGATCATATGGATCCTCTGCCGCTTCAGCACGCTCCGGAACACATTGACACGGGAAGCGCTGTCGTGGTTTCCGCTGATCATCATGATCTGGGCATGCGGCGCAGCTTGGGTGAGTTTTGACGCAAACCGGTCAAAGACCTCCACCGCTTCTGCCGATGGAATCGCCTTATCATAAATATCCCCGGCAATAACGATGGCGTCCGGCTGTTCCTTAGCCGCCCTTTCCGCAATCTGATCCAGAATATATTCCTGATCCTCCCGCAGATCCCTGTTGATAAGCTTCAGCCCGATATGCAGATCGGACAGATGAAAAAATTTCATGCCCTGACTCCCTCTTTTTTCTCAAGAAACTCCTACCCCGCTTAAGCGAAATATGGAATTTACCATCCTGCCCAGAATAAGATCATTATACCATGATTTCTCCGCAATCATGGTACTGATGGCCATTCGGCCGCTTCTTGCCTAGAATAAGGTCATTATACCATACAATCCCCTTTATGACTACCGGGAAAACAGCGCATGCTGTGAAACTTCATTTAAGGCGAATTTATTCCACCACCCTGACCACCGCATCATCTTTAAGATCTGCGGAAGAGGTCAGTATAATGTCCGTCTCGGCGGACAATGCGGCGGATTCAACGGCGGCATAGCTGCTGTTTTGATCCAGCACATTCACATACAGCCGGCTGGCATGCCACTCCGTTCCCAGGATACCGTCCTGCTGCCTTAGCGTATAGAGAAAGCTGCTGCCGTTATCCTCCTTGTGCAGCACTGATGCCGGCACCACCAGCCCGTAGCTTTCCGACTGCCAGGTGCTTTCCAGCATTACCTGCTGCCCCATTTCCAGACCCTGCTCCGTCACATCCATCTGCAGCATCGTACTGCCGTTATCCAGTTTCTCCATATAGCTGACGATTCTCTCTGTATTCTGCCTGCCTGAGCTGACGGTATCATAAACCAACTGCATCCTGGTACCTATGGACACATATCTGACCTGCTCCTGGGATAGCTGAGCCTGCAGCAGCCGCTGGCCATCATCCGGTGTATAGAGAAGCTGAGCGGTATCCGGTGTACGCTGTCCCACAGAGACACAGAGCTGTGTGATTTTGCCGCCCTCCCGGGCATAGATCCACCCTTGCGCATCCAAAAGCTCCTGCAATTCCCGAATCTCTTCCTCCAGATATGCCTGTTCCAGTTGGGCAAGATCCCCTGCTGCGTCATAGCTGCCGGAAACTGCCGCCCGGGCATCATCCACACTCCTCTGGGCAGTCTGTAAGCCGTCCTCCTGGGAAAGCAGCGCATCCTCTACCGCCTGTTCTGCGGTACGTACTGTCTGTTCCAGCTGAAGCACCTGCGCCTTTAACTGCTGCAGCTGCGCCGTCAGTTCCATGCCCTGCTGATTACCGCTGTCTCCGCCGCTGACGGATCCCGCCGGGGCTGTCCCCTGCCCTGCACTGCTCTCCTGCATAGCGGCCTGCTCCAATTCCTTCCTCGCACTCTCCAACTCTGCCTGTGCCCGTACCAGTTCCTCTCTGGCACGGCTCACCTGCAGCTCCCCGTTTCTCCTTACCGTCTCATAATCCTCCTGCGCCCGGGCCAGCGTCCTGATGTTTTCCTGACTGCTTCGGACGCTCCGGCTCTCTGCCTCCTTCTGCTGGCAGATCAGCTGCTGCCTCTGAAGCTCCTTTTGTGCCAGAATGCTCTCCATATCCTCCGTATCCAGCTGCAACAACGGTTCTCCAGCCTGAAAGCTGTCCCCCTTCTGCACCGCCACGGCAGCTACCCGCAGTCCCGCCGGCGCATAGATTCCATACTCCTGTCCCGCTGCCACGGTTCCCACTGCCGATACCGGATGATAGAGAGACATCTCCCTGGCAGTAGTAATGGTAACCCGGGGGAGCCCTGCCTTATAGATTCCCTTGGTCACCAGACTGCAGATTCCCAGCAGGAGCAAAAAGATGATAAATCCGATGATGACTGTTTTCCTCTTCCTGTCCATAACTTATACCCCGCATATCCTATTCAGACTTTCAGCCCTGACGTAATGATTCCCTGTTCCAGGGCATCATGGAATATGGCAAACACAAAAAGCGATACGGTCAGTGTGATCATACTGGCTGCGCAGGCATATCCCGCCTGAGCTGCAGCAATTTCCGGCAGATACAAAGACAGGGGCCACAGGGACTTATCCTCCAGAAAAGCCAGGGGCCCCTCTA
>CALWLO010000094.1 GCA_944381545.1 uncultured Acetatifactor sp.
GCGGCCGGGATCCCCACGCTGCACATGCCCAGTACGATTCCCCGCCGGATTCCCAGCATACGGGGATTCACACAGACATAGGTGGTTCTGCGCTTAACATACAGCAGCACCAGGAAATAGCCGCAGGCCACCACATTGGAGAGAAAGGTCGCCAGACCCGCTCCTGCCGCTCCCATATTCAGGCCCCAGGGCATGATGAAAATAGGATCCAGCACCATATTTAACAGGCACCCGCTCATCGTACCGATACTGGCATGCAGGGAAGCTCCCTCGGAACGCACCAGATAAGCCAGTACCACATTCAATATGGCGGGAGCTGCCCCAAAGGATACCGTCCACAGCATATAGCCGGCTGTAGCCGGCGCAGTGAATTCGTCCGCCCCCAACAGCGTAAGCAGCGGCGCTTGAAAAACTGTGCAGAGCACAGCAAAAGCCACGCCGCAAAAAAGTGCACTGTAAAACCCAAAGGCGGAGCTTCTGCGCACCGTATCATAATCCCTGCGTCCCAGCGCACGGCTCATCATACTCGAAGTACCCACACCGAACAGGTTATTCACCGCATTAAAGGCCAGCAGCACCGGAGCTGCCAGCGTCACTGCCGCATTCTGCAGGGGATCATTCAGCATCCCCACAAAATACGTATCTGCCAGATTATATAGTACCATCACCAGACTGCTGAGAATTGTGGGAATTGCCAGGTTCGCCACAGCCCTGGGGATGGACATAGATTCAAATAGCATATTTTTATCCGCAGAACGCACTTTTAATCTTTCCTTTCTTCCTCATCCCCTGCCTATTGCCTGTTTCTTCTCCTGCCCTCCTCCTGCCTTGTACCGGACATGGAGTAATAGCATTTATCGCATAGGGAACTGCGGGCTCCCACAGGCAGCAGCCTGCCGCAGTAATTACAGCGGCGCAGGTAAAATTTTTTGCTCTTGCCAAGCTCTGCCAGGATGATATCCTCTGTTTTTAAGCGTTCCTGAGCCACCCGCTCTTCATTCATCAGTTTTCCGAAACGAACGGAAAACTGATTATATAGATCCAGCAGCTTGTAATAGGTCTCTGCCCGCTCCAGCAGAGTATCTCCCCTGACTTCATCAAACACCGGAAACTTAATGGATACATCAGCCGTATAGGTTCGGCAGTAATAGCGCCACATGGCCATACATTTATCATTGCCCAGATCCACATCGCAGGAAATCATATTGTAAACCTCCCGCTTATCGGAAAAGCCGGCAATGCTTTCCCGGATATTGTACAGGCTTCTGTATTTGACCAGCATTTCCTTGATATCCATTTTGCGGTAGACATCCAAATTGGGCTTGATGCTGTACCAGGATGTCAGGATCTGATCAATGGGCTCGTCAATGTCCAGCAGTACCTGGGGGAACCCGATGATCGCATACTCAATCGTATGCTTCATGGGATATACCCGCTTAATATGCTCCAGTCCGGCCTCCGTAGTTGCTGTCACATAGCCCGTATCATACATGCCCCGCCGCCCTGCCCGTCCCGCAATCTGGCGCACCTCAAATTCATTTAACGGCCGCCGCTCCTTTCCGTCAAACTTCATATGCTCCATAAATACAATCCGCCGGATGGGCAGATTCACTCCCAAGCCAATGGCGTCCGTAGCCACTACCACATCATTCTCCCCATTCAGAAACATCTCGAACTGTTTTTTGCGGATCTGAGGCGGCAGATTTCCGTAGATCACGCTGGCCTTTATGCCCTGCAGCTCCAGCCTGGCTGCCACATCCAGCACCATCCGTTTGGAAAAGAGGATGAGGGCATCCCCTTTGGTTAAATCATGATCAATATGAAAAGGCCTGTCCTCAAAGATAAGCTCCGTATTCCGGCTGTGACGCACCACCTCATATTTTGCATGGCAGCGCTTTAAGATCCGCCGGATAATATTCTCCGCCTCGGGCGCCATACAGATATGCACCTCTTTAGCCCTGATACCCATGACCAGCCGGGACCATGCATGCCCCCGGAAAGGATCGCTGATCATTTGGGCCTCATCAATGACAGCTACGTCATATTCCACATCCAGATCCACCATCTCCGCCGTACAGGCTGTCACCCGGCTGTCCCCGCAAATATGCTGCTCCTCTCCGGTTACCATGGAGCAGGGGATCTCCGCCTCCCGCAGTTTATCATAAATCTCCAGCGCCAGCAAACGCAAGGGGCCCGCATACACGCCGCACTTGGCCTTTTTCAGCCGCTCCACGGAGCTATAGGTCTTACCGCTGTTGGTGCCGCCGATATGCAGGATGAACCGTCTCTCCATGGCCAGGGCTTGGGTATACTCCATTTCTGCGTCTGTCTGCACCATCCCCAGTATGGCTTTGCGCAGCTCCTTTTCCGCTGCTTTCACATATTTATTATATAGGTCGCTGATGCCGGAGGCCACCAGACTGATCTCCGAGTGCTCCAGCAGGTACTGAATAAACTTCTCACGATGGGCACAGCTGTCAATATAAGTCAGATCCATGGAAATAATCTGTCTCCGGGTCTTCTCCATATTCCGCAGCTGCGCCGCCTGATTCTGCCCCTGATAATACCGGATCAGCGCTGCGCACTGCCTCTTAGGGCTGGCAGTCAGGGCCTTGCCGTTATACAGCCGGGCATTTATCGTTGTACGCATTTCCCTGGCTCTGTTTGCCGCACTGCGCCCATCCTTAATTCTGTTCTCATGAAAACTCAGGAAATCCGTTTCATACCGTTTCCTGAGTTTTTCCTTTTCATTTGATTCCATACCCACACTAATCCCCATGCATATCGAAAACCCCTCTTGCGATACTGCTCAAATAGAAACGATTCCCCCTGCATAACCGGAGTCGGGGCCGCTCGGAATCCCGGTCTTCCCACAATATCGTAATACTGTTTATAGCTTGCTGAAATGCGCCGCCTCCTGGCTCAACTGCTGTGCCACCTGATTGTTGCAGTCTATCTGGCCGGCAACATGCTCCATGATCTGTACCAATTCATTCGTGCTGTTTGCCGTATTGCTGACGCCTTCTGCGCTCTCCTCCACAGCAGTGGAAATGCCATCCATTGCTTCCGTAATGCCGGTCATCAGGCTGCGGATATTGGCCGCCATCTCATGGAATCGCTCCACCACCTGATGGATATGCCCGGCATCATCGCTATACTGCTGGCTGGCCGCTACATGATTGTCATAATCCGGCAGTACATGGTCATTGACATAAGCCACGATCTGATTGGCATTCTTCACCAGATCATCCACTGCCGCCATTACCATATTATTAATATTTTGAATATTCCCTGCGGCCTCCCTGCTGGAATCTGCCAGTCCTCTGATTTCCGTTGCTACCACTGCAAAGCCCTTTCCGGCTTCTCCGGCTCTGGCCGCTTCGATGGACGCATTTAACGCCAACAGATTCGTCTGACCGGAGATACTGAGGATCTGACCTGTCAGCTCATTTACCTGTTTCACACTCTTACTTTTCTCAATCGCCTCTTCCAGCCTGGTGATAATACCTTCTATCAGATCAGTTGTCTGCCGTTTATTCTCTACTGCCGTTTCTCCCAATACGGAAGCTCTCTGCGCCATATCTTCCGCATACTCCAGCAGATTCTCAGAAGCCGAGTTCAGCTCCTCGATACTGCCGCTCACATTGCCGGTATTGTCATTGACTGTCATGACCGTAGCTGACATCTCCTCCATGGTAGCAGCCAGCTCCTCCATCACAGCCGAGATATCACAGGTGGTTCCGTTCGCCTGTTTTATACTGCTCTCCACTTCGCCGGAAATCTGATCCAGTTGGAGGGAATTGTCCGTAATCTTCTTCATAATATCCTGAAGGGATGCAATAAAGCTGTTGATACCATTGCCCAGCTGTCCGATCTCATCCTTTCCGCTTATCGTTACCCGAGCCGTGAGATTACCGTTTCCCGCATCAATATCTGCGATAATCTGCGCCAGTTCCTTCTTTATCTTGCCGATCGGACGGTTCAATTCCAAAATACATATCACCACTGCCAAAATAAACAGGAATAATGCCACTGCCAGGAATATCGCCGCAATGCTTATACTGCTGTTGTACACTGTCTCCAGACGCTGCAGAGACACCTCCATATCCGCTGTTTTTTCTGCTACAATCTCATTAATTGACGCTGCAATGGTACTGCCCGTTGTATTGATGGAGCCTCGCAGCTGATTCATGGCCATCTTCTGGTTACCGTTATTACTATAGTTGATAGCCTGCTTGCATCCGGGCAGAAACAGCTGATATGCCTCTTCAAACGCCTGAAAAGCTTCCGCTTCCTCACTGCCCTCCTCCAGCTCCGCTTTTATGGCGGTGCACAGTTCGCTGATATTCTCCACATGCTCTTTATATTCCGCATCGTAAGCAGCCATTTCTTCTTCAGCCGTTGCCAGCACATGGGCATATACCGCCCCTTTCAGGCTCTCAAACTCCTTGGACAGAGTATTCAGACGAATCACGCTCTCTGTATAATTTACCGAAAGCTCCGTGCTGGCCTCATGCATCTGCTCTGCAATATAACGGCTCGACAATGCAGAGATAACCATGACGATTGACAGGATGGTTATCGGCAATAGAATCTTAACCTGTAAACTAAAATTTTTAAAAATACGCATATTGCTCCCCCTTTGTTCTATGTCACTTTTGATACCATTTTCTCACAACTGTCTCCGCCTGTTTCAGGTAGATATTAAATCCGATATCCTGCGCTGCCTCTTCTACGGTATGGTAAATATGTGTTCCCCAATCCCACCAGAATACCCCTTCAAACCAATCCTGCCCGCTCATCACGGAAAGGCAGGACTCATAGAACCGGGCCTGCTCCTCCTGGCTTACGGGGAATTCTCTGTGGGTAAAGTCCCAAGGCATCTGTGCACACCCCAGAGCACTGCGGCAGCCAATCTCCATGAAGATAATCTTCTTATTCAGACGTCTGCTTAAGTCCCCCAGCTTTCCGGCAACCTTTCTCCAGTTCTCCGTCATCTCCTCCAGTGTACCGCCCGGAGCACTCTCCAACGGATAATATGCCGATGTCCCGAGATAATCAAGGGCATCGTACCATTGGGCAAGTTCCTCCTTGCCATGGTTGGTATTGTATACCAGCGGCCCCTGATAAACCTCCCTGACCATGGAGATGGTCTGCCTCCAGTATTCTTCCTTGCGCTCCGTTCCCAGCATCTCACAGCCCAGGCAGAACATTTCACAGCCGCTATATTCCGCCAGCTGAGCATAATGAAGCAAAAAGGCCTGATAACTGGCAAACCATTTTCCCCAGTAGGTGTCTTCCTCATACATACTCTGATCCGGGAAATTAATCAAAGCCCGCCACATGCCGTCATCGGAATTGATCATGGGCTTTAAACACACCTTAACTCCTCTGTCATGAAAACGCCGGATCGTCTTTAGAAGTTCCAGATCCGGAACATTCTTCCGGTAATCAAACAGAATCTCCGTAGATGCATATGTCTTCTGACTGACAGGAAATGCCAGGCACACCCAGTTGATCCCCAGATTCATCAGTGCATCCTGACTGTATCTGCCCTCTTCACTGTCATATAACCCCTTCTCAGCGTAATATCCATAAGTAAATCCTTTAATCTCCATAGCCTGTCCTCTCCGAAAGCAGCTTTCAAGCTCCGTTTCTCTACCACAAAAAGGCTTCCTTAATGCTGTCATAATGCAGAAAAATCCCCTGCTCCGCCAATTCTTTGATTTCATCCGCCATAGCCAGCCGGTAGCCGTCAGTCTCCGCCTGTTGCAGCCGCAGCTCCTCCTCGGTAAAATCACCTACAAAACGGTATACATCCACAAAATAATTATCACCCTGACCGGGATTTTCCCGATGATAGGTAAACAGATAACCGCCTTCCCAACCGGTCACGTCCAGCCCCGTTTCTTCCCGCACTTCCCGGCGCACGGCCTCCAGGGATTCCTCCCCCGCCATGACGGCGCCGCCGGAAACCTCCCACCAGCCCGGCGCCCACGCCTTGGTCATCACCCGTTTTGTAATCAAAAACCGTCCGTCCCGCCGAGCCACCACACCAAGCACCGTCAGATGGTATTCATTATCTGCCAGACACCAGTCATTGCGTCTCATGGTTCGGCCGGTTCGTTTCTTCTCCGCATCATAAATATCCCAAAGTTCCATGTTGAGCCTCTTTGTCTTTCCTGAATGATGTAAAAATGAAAGGGAGCCGTTCCCTTTCCAGAATAAATTCATTATACCAGAAAAGACATAGGACTGGCAAGAATTTTTTACCGTTCCCATGCCCTCTGTTTCGATTGCGTCAATACGCTGCGGGGCGGCGAAAAGCGCCGTAAGGAAAATTCTCTGGCTTACCGCACATGAAAAGAAGTCTCCTGATCTACTAAGGGAATTTCCTTACACTCTATGGTATCAATCCGGATATAATCGCTTCGGTTGATCATCACCAGCATCTGGTTAATGGCTTCCTCCGTGCCCTGTACTTCCATCTCTACGGAACCATCCCATTCATTCTTTGCCCAGCCGGTAATGCACATACCGTTTGCTGCATATTTTGCCCGATAACGGAATCCCACGCCCTGCACTTGTCCAGTAAAACGGTAATGCTTTCTGACCATAATGTTGCCTCCATGTATCATCCAAATTTTATCCACTCACAGAAACGGATTATAGTATCGACTGCCATCCCAGAAGGTAATCAACAGATCCAGTACCAGGATCCCCGCTGCCAAAGCGATCGCCAGATAGTCCTCCTTCTGCATGGGGCGTTTCATATACCAGGTTCGTTTTTTCTTCTTTCCGAAGCCCCGCAGCTCCATGGCATTGCTGATGGTCTCGATCCTGCTCAAACTGGATAAAATCAGCGGCAGCAGAATCGCCACGGAATTCTTCAGCCGGGTAAGGAATTTATCCTTGCCGGAGAGATCTATCCCCCTGGCCTGCTGAGCCTGGCTGATCTGATGATACTCCCTCTGCACATCCGGAATATACCTCAGCGCCAGGCTGACAGAATAGCCCACCCGGTAACTAATGCCGATACCCGCCAGGCTGGCTGCAAACTCACTGGGATCAGTGCAGGCGATAAAAAGCAGCGCCACTGGCACCACGCAGATCACTTTCAGAGACATATTCAAGTGATAGAACAGCTGCTGCAGCGTAATCGTATAGGGCCCGGCTATGGTAAATAGTACGGTACGGCTTTCGTACAAGCCTACACCGTATTCCGGGGAAAACAGATATACAAACAGATTGTTCATCAATAAAAACACTGCTGCCAGGCCCAGCACCACCTTCACATCCCGCAGATGTATCTTACTGAGCCGGAAAATCGCCGCACTGCCGGCGAGCATCGCTGCCAGCACCCGGGTATCATAGGTGACCATGGCAGCCACACTCCACATCAGGAAAAAGAGAAGCTTCGTGGTTCCTGTCAAAGCATGCACGGGGCTTTTTCGTTTCAAATAACTTAAGACTGCCACCTTCGCCATCTATCGCACCTCCTCCCTCTCCCAGGCAATAAACACCTCTGCAAATTTCCGGGGATCCTCTATTCCACAGGCCAGGCTTAAGGAGTACAGACTGGTCTCCTTTAGGCTGGCACGCTTTACCAGCTCCGGTTCTGTCAGCACATGCGCCGCCGTGGTATCTGCCAGCAGCTTTCCCTCACAGAATACTAATGCCCTGCGGGTATATTCCAGCATCAGATGCATGTCATGGGTAATCATCAGGATAGTATAGCCCTGCTGATTCAGCTGCCTTAAAAATTCCATAATCTCCGTATAATGATGATAGTCCTGTCCCGCCGTGGGCTCGTCCAAGATGAGAACCTCCGGCCGCCGCACCAGGATACTGGCAATCGTCACCCGCTTTTTCTGGCCAAAGGAAAGTGCGGATACCGGCCATTTCCGAAAAGGGTAAAGACCGCAGATCCGCAGCGTCTCCTCCACCCGTTCCCTGCGCTGCTCGGGCGTCATATCCGTTGCCAGCAGTGCCAGCTCCACTTCGTCCCAGATCATAGGCTTGGAAATCATCTGATTGGGATTCTGCATGACATAGCCGATACGTGCGGCCCGCTCCTTAATCGTATCCCCCGCCAGATCCTGGCCTCCCAATAGAATTCTTCCTGACTCGGGCTGTTCAAAGCCGCAGATCAGCTTGGCCAAGGTACTTTTGCCGGCGCCGTTTTTCCCTACAATACTGACCATTTCCCCTTTATGAATGGTAAAGGAAATGTCTTCCAGATTGTACCTCTTAGCCGTATAGCCAAAAGTAAGCTGCTCCACCCGCAGAAGCGGCTCACCCGTTTTCTCTTCTGTCAGCCGGCTCTTTGCTGCCTGCATCCACTCCCTCACCTGCTGCTTCTGCGGCTCGCTCAGCCGCAGTGAATCCACATGCTCAGGCTCCAGCTCCCGGGTCACGGGAATGCCCGCATAACGCAGCGCCGTCAGATACAGCGGCTCCCGGATCCCATGCCTGGTCAGGAGATCACTGCACAGCAGCTCCTTCGCAGGCAGATCTGCCAGGATATGCCCCTCCTCCATCAAGACGATACGATCCACATGACGCCACAGCACGTCCTCCAAGCGGTGTTCAATGATCAGCACCGCTGCACCGGTCTGCTGCTGGATCCGGTCGATCAGCTCGATGGTATTGCGTCCTGCCGCCGGATCCAGATTGGCAAGAGGTTCATCAAACAGCAACACCTTCACGTCATCCACCATGACCCCCGCCAAACTGACTCTCTGCTTCTGCCCCCCGGACAGCTCATGGGGCGCATGATCCAGATGGTGCCCGATATCCACCAGCTCTGCTACCCTCTCCACCGTCTCTTTCATCTCATCCTGCTCCACACAGTCATTCTCCAGGGCAAAGGCGATATCCTCCGCCACGGTCAGGCCAATAAACTGCCCATCCGTATCCTGAAGCACCGTTCCCACCGTATGGCTAAGTGTAAAGATACTGCTCTCTGCCGCATCCCGGCCGTCTACCAACACTTTTCCGGTACTGGCGCCCGGATGGGCATAGGGGATCAGCCCATTGATACAGCTGGCAATGGTGCTCTTGCCGCTGCCGGAGGCTCCTGCTATCAACACCTTTTCTCCGGGATAGATGTCCAGGTTGATATGATATAGTGTGGGCGCCGCCTGGGCCGCATATTGAAATCCATAGTCCTGAAATGAAATGATCGGAGATGCCATGTCTCTTTTTCCTCTCTCACCCGTTTATAGAATAATAGAAGAGCTGCTGCCTGTTCAGCAACAGCTCCGCCTATGTCCTGAGTATTAATCCTCTTTTTTCAGAGATCCCTTCTTTACGATGGTCTTGGCATAAGCTAAGAGCAGCAGGGAACCTACTATGCCAGTCGTAAGGATATTGGCGATTCCTGCCATCAGACCCTGTGCAAACAGCTTCTCAACAGGCTCGGCATAAATCAGAATATCCAGTACGGGCGCCACAAGCCCCCATGCCAGCAGATGGGCAATCACCTGTGCAATGTTGAACCGCAGGATCTTCTTGCCATCCAGTCCTTCATTGATATCCAGTTTCCAGGTTGCCAGACCGATTATCAATCCTGCAAAAGCGGATGCAATGATCCAGCTCCACCAGGGGCCATAGCTGGTGGCATCGATCAGTGTATGACCGATAAAACCGATCAGCAGCCCGGCAAGTGGCCCGAACAGAGTTGCAAACACTGCCTGAATGGCATACTGCAGGCTGATATAGGTATTCGGTACAGGCGTGGGAATGGAGATCTTACCCAGCACAAAGAACAGAGCGGCGCCGATACCTGTTGCCACAACGCTTTTTACAGATAATTTCTTCATTAGTTTTCCTCCTCATATCGTAAAATCAAGTATTTCCACGATATAGTATAAACTGCTTTCCCACATGTGTCAAATACTAATATCAGCGCCAAAGAATAAATATTGAAAATCCCAACTTTCCAGCCGGAATATATTGGTTACGATTCTTTTCCACTGAAGA
>CALWLO010000095.1 GCA_944381545.1 uncultured Acetatifactor sp.
ACTTTTCCAGAGTATCATAGGTAGCCTCCGGATTATCGCTGGTCACTCTCTGGTTGCCCCTTACTGTGGACAAAGCCTGGAGAAAGCGTTCCCTGGTGATTCCGTACTCCTTCCAGATGGCTTCAATCTCCCGGCTGGGAAAGCGCAGCATGGCCAGCAACAGGTGTTCCACGGATACATACTCGTCCCCCAGCTGCTTGGCCTCATCCTCTGCGGAGATCAGCACCTTGTTCAGATGCTGCCCGATATAAACCTGACCGCCCTGAACCTTCACCCGCTTCTGCAGTGCCTGCTCCACCCGGTTTAAGAAGTGCTCCTTCTGGATCTCCATCTTCTCAATCAGCTTCAGGATCAGGCTGTCCTCAATGGTCAGAAGACTATAGAGCAGGTGCTCCTGTTCAATCTCCTGGTTGCCATACTCATAGGCCAGCTTTTCACAATTCTGAACCGCCTGCATGGACTTCTGTGTAAACTTCGAAATATTCATAATACATACCCCCTTTTTCTGCAGTATGCAGGCCCGGCCCGCAGGAACTGCCTGAATCAGAAATCGTAACCGGGCGCTCCGCTCATCAGAAGACAATCCCTGTGCATTGTGTGCAAGCACCCATGCCCGGCGCTTATCCTCTGATGGCTGAACTGTTACCATAAATCTGTTATATTGTTCATTTGTTATATGATTAGTATAACATATATAACTTAGAAATCAACCTCTTTTTTCTAAACTTTTTATAAACAGATAGCCCCACCCCAGAGGCAGAGCTATCCCTTTCATCACAAAGCTTCAAACACAAAATAATCTATCTTCACACTGCCCCCTGCATTACCCTGGGCGCAAACAGCCGTCAGGCCTGCCTTCACGCCTACCCAGCGTCCGGGCTGAGCCTCCACAGCTTCTCCCACAGCCGGATACTCTCCATCCTCTTCCAGATCATAGCAGAAAGATACTTCCTTTTCCTGCTTCACCAGCATGCGCAAATACAGCGTTCCCACGCCCTCTGGCAGGGTAACCAGATCGGTGCGCACCTCATCGCCCTCTGCCCATCTGCCGATGCGCTGCTGCAGGATCAGCTTTTCTCCTCTTCGCTGCACCAGCAGCCCCGTGTAATGCCCGCACTGGGAGACCATTCCCACCGCATCCTTATCCTTTAGTCCCTCCAGATGCAGGCAGGCAGTGATCCGAAACTGGGGAGCGGGCCACTTCTGGAGCAACAGGTTGGGGATATCGCACAGCTTGGTATCGGGACTGCTTTCCTGGGCATACAGCGTCAGCTGCCCGTCCCCTAAGCTGTACCAGCCCTCCTGATAATTGGCATTCCACTGCCACTGCAGTCCCAGCTTCTTCCCCTCAAAAAAGTCGCTGTCCTCCGGTACATCCATGGGATATGCGGCGCCCACCCCGGGCTTTTTATACTGCAGCACCGGTTCTCCGCAGCCGTTTTCATCCGGGTTAATCCCTATTACCGGCCAGTCATCCTCCCAGTGCATGGGCTGCAGGTGCACAATACGTCCTGCATTTCCCACATCCTGAAAATGCAGGAACCAGTCCTGTCCGTCCGGTGTATCCACCCAGGCGCCCTGGTGAGGACCGTTTACCGGGCTGCTACCCTGATGCAGCACTTTTCTTTCCTCATAGGGGCCATAGATATTCCGGGAACGCAGCACTGTCTGCCAGCCGGTTTTTACCCCTCCCGCCGGCGCAAATATGTAATAATATCCGTTCCGCTTATAAAGCTTGGGGCCTTCGATAGTGGGCTGCGTTGCATGTCCGTCATAGATAAACCGGCCGTCGTCCAGCACGCCGGAGCAGTCCGGCTCTATGGGAGATAGATATAAGAAGCTCTTAAAGCCAATACGGCTTCTGGCAAAGGCCGTCACCATATAGGCCCTGCCGTCATCGTCCCAGAAGGGACAGGGATCAATCCAGCCCACCACCTTGCGCACATAGGACGGCTCCGACCACTTTCCCCAGGGATCCGTGGTCTTGCTCATCATAATCCCCTCATCCGGCATGGGAATCAGCACATAATAGGTGCCCTCATGATACCGTATGGAGGGCGCCCAGGCGCCGCAGCCATGTGCGGGCCTGTCATAATGAGAAAAGGGCAGCCTGTCCCAGATGTAATTGATAACCTTCCAGTTTACCAGATCCCGGGAATGCAGCAGGGGAACTGCCGGGGCATTGCAGAAGCTGGAAGCGATCATAAAATAATCCTCTCCCACCCGGATTGCGTCAGGATCGGAATAGTCCGTATACAGGATCGGGTTTTTATAGGTTCCGTCCCCCTGATCCGCAATCCACATTTTTCTGATTTTGCTTTTATCCATGGCTTCCTTTCCTCCTTGTAAGGGACTGCTGATTTTTCTTTATCTTAGCATACTTTCTCCTATTCTACAACACCCACAGACAATCCTGACCGCTTTTTACCCACATGGAGCCGGTGACTGAGAGATTGTAGCTATCCGTTTCCTCCTCCACTGTCATGGACACATGAGTGTCATACCCATCCCGGGCCAGAGCCTCCCTGTCATACTCCAGCAGCAGCTTTCCCTTCCCTACAAATTCATTCTGCACGATTCTGGGGCGGAAATAATCCTCGGTCATCTCCGCATCCCTCTCTCCGGCCTGCACGCGCAGCACCACGCCATAGTCCGTCTTCAGCAGAAACTCATTGCCCCGGGGATAGAGACGGATGATCTTGCCGGAGGCCGGGGCATATACCTGGTCTCCCTCGGAGGAAAGCAGCACGCCCCGGCGTCCATGGCCGCTCAGCACCTCCACCTGTCCCGCCACCGGGCTGGCGATGGGATGGCCTGCGGGCTTTGCCTGCTGCTCCCTGTGCTGACGGCTGCGGTATCTGCGCTGGATAAGCTCCTGCTGTACTTCCTCCGGCTCTTTCGCCGGAGCCTCTCTATCCAAGTCCTGCACGTCCACCCCATACTCTGCCGTTTCCTTTATTTTTCCGTTATCCGCCACCAGCAGCCGCCCCATGGTCCGGCTCATCAGATAACCCATGATATAAGCGACACCGATAATTCCGGAAAAAATCCATATATTTAGAGTAATGCCCATAATGATACCTCCCTGATAAACGATAGTCTCTGCCAATAGCGGAAAAATATACAATTTTTTCATATCTTATTGACAAATCTTGATCAATAAGATATGATTAAAAACATTCCGATACTGTATGAGGGAGTAGTTAGCGGCCTGCAGGCTGCGGTAATGTCAACACAATGACG
Source organism: uncultured Acetatifactor sp. (assembly GCA_944381545.1). Taxonomy (GTDB): domain Bacteria; phylum Bacillota; class Clostridia; order Lachnospirales; family Lachnospiraceae; genus Acetatifactor. Next base: position 3,244 of record CALWLO010000095.1, read on the forward strand.
GCTCGCCGTCTGGCATTATCTAAACATACTTATGTGAAAACGAGACTCATGGACAATTAACGCCGGGTATGCGTATATTGTCTATGAGTCTCTTTCTTTCCGTTCTTTTCCCTTTCATACGGTTGATAGAGAAAACTGAAAACCAAAGGAGATTACTTATGACACTGTTTCATCTGTTTCTGATTGCTGTTGGCTTATCCATGGACGCCTTTTCCGTGTCCGTCTGCAAGGGCCTGGCCATGGAAAAGGCGCCCCTGAAAAAGGCGGCTGTCGCCGGGATCTGGTTCGGCAGCTTCCAGGCGCTCATGCCTCTGATCGGCTATCTGTTGGGCAGCCAGTTCGAAAAATATATCACCAGCATTGATCATTGGATTGCCTTTGTCCTGCTGGCGCTGATCGGCAGCAATATGATCAGGGAGTCTTTTTCCAAAGAGGAGGAGGAGACCAGCGCCACCATGCATTTTAAAGAAATGTTCCTGCTGGCTGTTGCCACCAGCATTGACGCCCTGGCCGTAGGCATCACCTTCGCTTTCCTGCGCGTACATATTGTCCCCGCTGTCAGCTTCATCGGCATAATCACCTTTCTGCTGTCCATCGCAGGAGTCAAGGTGGGCAACCTCTTCGGCAGCCGTTACAAGTCCAGAGCGGAACTGGCAGGGGGCATCATTCTGATCCTGATCGGCGTCAGAATCCTGTCGGAGCATCTGGGAATCCTCTAATCCTCCAGCCTCCTTAATTCTGTATACGCCAGCAAGAGGGGGCCTACCCCCTTGGCATCGTCCTCCACCACGGGTTCGGACATATAATATTCGAAGCTGCCGTCCCGGCGCAGATTATCTGCAGGCCCCAAGCCGGCTACCAGGCAGATACCGCCCAGGCTTAAATGTCCGTCTTTTTCCTTCAGGTACATATCGCATACTCCGCGAAAGGCCTTCCATCCATATTCTCTGTAGCTTTGCGGCAGGATACCCAGACGTACTCCTTTTAAGAGGCAATAGGCCATGATAGAGCTTCCGCTGGTCTCCAGATAGTTTGGCTCCCGGCCGCCCAAGGCAGGCAGCTGATACCACAGTCCGCTCTCATCCTGGAACTTCAGCATGGAATCGATCAGGTCGATAAACACTTTTTTGAGATTGTCATATTCCCTCTGATATTCCAGGCCGGGTTCACATTTATACAGCGTGTCCAGCAAAGCCATGGAATACCAGCCCAAGGCTCTCAGCCAGAAATTCCGGGACAGTCCCGTTTCTTTATCACACCAGAAGATCTCCCGGCTGGCATCATATCCATGATAATACAGGCCTGTCCTGTCATCCCGCATGTATTTTACCACATTAGCAAACTGGCGGAAAATATCGTCATAATTTTTCCTGTGATTGAACTTTGTCTCATACTCCATATAAAAGGGCTGTCCCATGTACATACCGTCCAGCCATACCTGATTGGGATAGATCTTCTTATGCCAGAAATTACCCTCGGCAGTCCGGGGCTGGGTTTGAATCTGAGAGTAGATCAGGTCTATGGCCCTGCGGTACTTCTCCTTACCGTTGATCTCATACAGGGCAAACAGGGTCTTACCCGCATTTACATTGTCAATATTATACTCCTCCACCTGATATCCGGCGATAGTACCGTCCTCCTGAACCCGGTGATCAATAAATGCATCTGCGAACTCATAATACTTCTTCTCACCGGTCGCCTGGTAGATCTCCAGCAGCGCCAGAATCATGCATCCGTCTATGTAATTCCAGCCGGCCTTCAGGCCCGCCTTGGCCTTTTCAATATTCCAGGCCGGCACGTCCGGCGTACTCTTCGCTAAGAGCTCGTCAATATATTTTTCAAAAATCGGCATCTGCATGATGATTTCCTCCCATCCCTTTTTCCTATATCTCTTCTTCCGTCTTTAGTTTAGTACAAAAAACCCCTTCCGTCAACCATGCCCGGTGCTTATCCTCTGATCCTCTGATAGGCGAATGGATATCATGCTCATATCGGGGCGGGTTCCAAGGTCTTTCACTCACTTATAAACAAGCTCATGTGGGTTTAGACCTTTTGACCCCGGCATCATGATATCACGGAGATGCTTCCCGTTCCCATGCAGACACAGATCAGGTATAGGATCAGAAGATGCACCGGGTAAAACAGGTAAAATACATATTTCAGCTTCAAGCCCCTTTCCCCGTTATAAAAAGCAATGGGAATAAAGGCAAGGGGCGCCGGGAGCTCCCAGGAAAATGCGATGCAGCCCCCCGCCATCTGCAGGGGTTTGCTGCGGCGCAGCACATACAGCACCATGATGCAAAGCACGCCAAGGTATCCGTAATCCGTATGCAGCAGCTCTGCACCGCCGGCTCCCAGGGCAATAGCAGCAGCCCCGCAGATTCCCAGCAAAAGCTTATTGGGCAGATGTTTTTCCAGCAAAGATACCCCCTCCATCGTCAGCACCCCAATCAACAGCGTCACCATGACGCTCTGATACCCCGGGAAAAAAGCCTGTCCGGAAAAGCACAGATCAAAGGGCACCTCGGTGATTACGGCAAAGATGCCCAGTCTCAGAATATACCGTTTTAGATTCCTGGTACGCTGAAAGCCCTCCACCAGCAGAAAGCAGTAGATCGGAAAGGAAATCCTTCCTATCGCCCGCATCACCTGATAGACAGTTACCAACCGGTTATAGGTCTCTATATTGGGGAACTGCCCCCTCATATCCAGAATATAACGAAGCAACACTGAGGCGCCGATATGATCAACCAGCATGGTCGCCATGGCAATGATTTTCAGGGTGCTGCCGCTTAAGCCAAACCTTTTCTTCTCCGTGAATCCATCCATAGAAAATCTCCTTTACACGCAAACAGGTGTGACCCGATGTCACACCTGTTCAGATTATCCTATGCCCTTTCAATTGTCAAGTGTCTCTTACCCCACTTTATATCCCGTCCCCCATACTACTTTCAGATATCTGGGCTTCTTGGGATTCTGCTCGATCTTCTCCCGGATATGACGGATATGCACAGCAATGGTATTGTCTGCGCCGATGGCCTGCATATGCCAGATTGCCTCGTAAATCTGGGAAATGGATAATACCTTGCCCTTCTCCTGAACCAGCAGCTTTAAGATCTTATACTCAATAGGGGTCAGACGTACCTCTTTCTGATCCACCGAGACACGCCTGGTATTATCATCGATAACCAGACCGTCCACCTGATAGATCTTGTTGATATTCGCACACATATTTACCAGCTGAGTATAACGGCGCAGCTGGGATTTGATCCTGGCAAGCAGCTCCAAGGGATTGCATCCGCTTACCACATAATCATCCGCTCCTGCGTTCAGCGCCAGGATCTTGCTGGTCTCATCATCCCGGGTAGATACCACGATGATCGGCAGGCTGCTCATCTGCCGGATCTGCTGCAGGGCCTCCAGACCCTGGGTAATATCCTGCCCCCGGTCAGGCCATACCACATCGGTAATCAGCAGATGAATCTGTTCCTCCCGCAGCAGCTGACGCAGCTGACTGTCATTTTCCGCCACCAACAGCCGGATACTTTCCCCCATCAAAAGCGGCCGCAGAGTTGCCACAACGTCTGTATTGTTATTATAAATCACAAGGTTTTTATCCATAAGTTGACACTATCCTTTCTTACTCATTTACCACATAAATCGTAACAGCTGCGCCCGCACCATTAGCAAATCCATGGCCTCCAGCACTGCATAGGCCCAATCTTCTCCTGTATTTTAGTTCTGCCCTGTATCATGATTGTATCCATCTCTGGCAACCTGTTCTGATGATAATATCCGGTATCCGTATAATATGCTGCAATTTATAGCTGAACTATAAACAAAAAAATTTGGCCTGCTATCTATTAGACAGTTTTGCAGGCCAAAATGTTTCAATATCTATTCTTTTTTTTCGTAATTCTGTTCCCGCATCTCTTCCACCACTTCCAGATCCTCCGGCTGCAGCCTTCGGAAATGATTCAGGCCCGAGATCAGAATGGCAATGCTGTTTTTGGTGGTATCAAAGACCCCTTCCCGATACATGGTGTGTACCAGGACTCCCAAGGGAACAGCAATGATCATGCCGATCACTCCACCCAGCTTATACCCGATAAACAACAGAAAAAGAGTGGGAACCGGAGACATGCCGATAGAATCTCCCACGATCTTCGGCTGGATCATCTGCCTTGCCAGCTGGCCTCCTCCCCAGATCACCAAAAGGCCTATGGCCATCTTGTAATCCCCGCTGAAAATCTTAATCACCGCCCAAGGCACCATTACCGTGCCGGTTCCGAAAAATGGCAGCAGATCCAAAATGGCAATCCCCAGCGCAATAAGAAGCACATAATCCACCCGCAGCACGCTCAGGCCGATAACCAGCAGCAGATACATCCAGATCTCGATCTTCAGCTGCGCTTTAAAATAACCGCCTACCGACTTAATAATGCTTCTGCGGATCATATCATAGCGGGACATAACTGAGGCGGGAGTAACCTTCCTGAGCCATGCGCCGAGCTGATAACGGTCTGCCACAAAAAAGTAGGAAGCCAGCAGGCACATGATAATACTGATCAGCACTGTGGGCAGCTGCTTGGCAAAATTCCCCACTGCCGTAATCGTCGGCGTCCCGATTCTCTCAAACAGCCCGCCCATAAATTCTCCCACCTGGTTCCCCAGATTCTCGATAGCTTCCTGGGTATCCTTGGGCAGCTTATCAAAAATCACGCTAAAGCTTTCTCCCATGTCGGCCAGATCCGCTTCCATAGACGCCCATATTTCCGGCAATGCATTGATCAGGCCGATTCCCTCTTCTATGAGCTTGGAACCAACCAGATACAGCACCAGCACCACCAGGGCAATCACTACAATAATCACGAAAGCGCTGCCCGCTTTTCGCTTCAGCTTTATTTTCTCTTCAAAAAAGCGCACCATCGGGCTGGCAATCATAGAAATAATCCCCGCAGCCACAAAGGGCATAAACCATAGGATCAGCCGGGGCAGCAGAAATATCACCAGCAGCGCAATCACCACCGCCACGCCTAGATTCGCCAATGCCTTAAGATACTTTTTCGATGATCCCGTCGATGATTTCATAGATTTCCTCCCTGCCCTGTTTAGTGGAGGCGGAAAACGGAATAATGATCGTATCCTCTTCCACCTGCAGAGTCTCCCTGATCAGCTTGATCTGTTTCTGAAGCTGGCTGCGATTTATTTTATCCTGCTTTGTTGCAATGATGATTGGCCGAAAGCCGTGATTGCGGATCCAGTCATACATCATGCAGTCATTGCCCGAGGGCTTATGGCGGATATCAATCAACAGAAATACTGCCTTAAGCTGCTTCGATTGATACAGATAATTCTCGATCATCCTACCCCACTGCGCTTTTACATGCTCGCTGGCCTGCGCATATCCATAGCCGGGCAGATCTACAAAATAAATGCTGTCATTGACATTATAGAAATTGATGGTCTGGGTTTTTCCGGGCTGGGAGCTGGTGCGGGCAAGGCTTTTTCGGTTCATCAGGGCATTGATCAGGGAAGATTTCCCCACATTGCTTTTCCCTGCGAAAGCCACCTCCGGCCTGCTGTTTTCCGGCAGCTTACTGGTAATGCCGCACACTGTCTCCAGTGCCACATTTTTTATCATCATATGGACTCCTTATCCCAAAAATGCAATTCAGCCCACACCATTCGCAAAGCCGCACCTGCGGTGCTTTCCCGCTGCTTTGCAGCTAACTTGGCTCATAAGCAGGTTATGACTGAACTGTAACACGAAATGACGCCGCACTTTGGGCAGGCGGCGTCATAATCCGTTATTTTGCCCTTCTTACAGGCAGATCCCTTTGGATCGTCACCGGTTCTCCGGTGCCCTCTACCGCCGCCTTGGTAATCACACATTTGCCGATGGTCTCATCTGAAGGGATCTGATACATCAGATCCATCATCACGCTCTCCATGATAGAACGCAGGCCTCTGGCGCCGGTCTTTCTCTCAAACGCCTTGTCCGCAATGGCTTCTACCGCTCCCTCTTCAAACTCAAGATCTACCTCATCGAAGGCAAACAGCTTCTGATACTGCTTGATCAGAGCGCTCTTGGGCTCTTTCAGGATACGAACCAGCGCCTCTCTGTCCAGTCCCTGCAGGGATACATTGATGGGCACTCGTCCCACAAACTCCGGAATCAGGCCGAATTTCACCAAATCCTGGGGAGTAACCTCCTGCAGCAGTTCTCCGATCTCCTTGGTAGTCTTTTGGGCAACCTCTGTGTTAAAACCGATGGACTTACGATCCAGACGGGATTCCACAATCTTTTCCAGCCCGTCAAATGCACCTCCGCAAATAAACAGAATATTGGAGGTATCAATCTGGATCAATTCCTGGTGGGGATGCTTTCTGCCGCCCTGGGGAGGTACGCTGGCCACAGTGCCTTCCACGATTTTCAGAAGCGCCTGCTGTACACCCTCGCCGGAAACATCCCGGGTAATGGATACATTTTCACCTTTTTTGGTGATTTTATCAATCTCATCAATATAAATAATGCCGTACTGTGCCCTCTCCACATCATAATCCGCCGCCTGAATCAGCTTCAGCAGAATATTTTCCACATCCTCGCCCACATAACCGGCCTCGGTCAATGTGGTGGCAT
>CALWLO010000096.1 GCA_944381545.1 uncultured Acetatifactor sp.
GGCAGCACCGGACGGCATTTGTGGAGCTGAACAACATGTATATGACGGGTAAGGATATTGATGCTGTGGTAAAACGTGTCAGCTATACGGTATCTGAGGGGATCAATATGGCGCTGGAATGTCAGGAGTGACAGCTCCGGTGAAGTCTCTCTGCATGGAATGTCAAAAGGAAAGCCCGCATATAGTAATAAGGACGAACCGGATGGGAGCAGGTGAGGCCTGTCAGACGCAGAAAAAGGAATAGAATGATATTTTTTATTTGTATAGGCGGCATGCTGCTGATGCTATGGCAGGCCTTTGCGGATGGGAGCGGGCATAAGGAGCAGGAAAACTCCGAAAGCAGCTTTATAGGCCGCCTGCTGCAGCTGAAACAGGATCACAGTATCCGGGAGCTGATGCCGGTTCTCGCATTGCAGCAGGAGGAGCAGAGTGATATGGGGCTACAGGAGGAAGCACTGGAGGAGTGGATGCCCGGATATCTCTATCAGACTCAGACGGGCCAGGTGGCAGTGCATCAGACAGGGGAGGAAGAATCTTTCAGCGGAGAGGAATCGCAGCTTTCCCTGGAGCAGCTAATGGAGCTGGAGAACCAGATGCAGCCTGACGATGAAGAAGCGGAAGTGGTAGTGCTGGATCTGGATAGCCTGTTGGCAGAAAATGGCTGGAATGGGCTGGAGGAGGAAACGGTTTCTGCAGTACAGGAAGCCGAGGATAATCTGGGCCAGGAAAGCAGTATTGCAGAAAGCAGTTTTGTCCCCCATAGCAGACAGCAGATCCTGGATCTTACGGCGCTGCAGGATTATGAAACTCTGCGGGAGCAGTTTTATGCTGTGGACAGTATCACCAATATCGGCAGGGATCTGTTAGATGTACAGAAGCTGACGGAGAAGGATCTGACCATCAGCAAGGAAGCGCAGGGGCCTCAGATCCTGATTTATCATACCCACTCCCAGGAAGGGTTTGCAGATTCTGTGCCGGGGGATGAGTCTACTACGATCATGGGAGTCGGGGAGCATCTTGCGGAGATCCTGGAGCAGCAGTATGGTTATCAGGTGCTGCATCATACGGGAACCTATGATGTAGAGGAGCGTGACAGCGCCTATTCCCGCTCGCTGCCCGCCATCACCCAGCTGCTGGAGGAGTATCCGCAGATTCAGGTGATCATTGATCTGCACCGGGATGCGGTGGCGGATGAGAGCAATCGTCTGGTTATGGATCTGGACGGACGGCCTACAGCCCGTTTTATGTTCGTTAACGGTATCAGCTGGACGCGAAAGACCGGCAGCATCAGTTATCTGCAAAATGACAATTTGGAGGATAATCTGGCTTTTTCCTTTCAGATGAAATTAAAGGCGGAGGAATATTATCCGGGACTTACCCGAAAAAATTACATAAATGGCTATCGCTATAATATGCATCTGCTTCCCCGCACGCTGCTGATTGAACTGGGAGCCCAGAATAATACGCTGGAGGAAGCGATGAATGCCTGTGATCCCATTGCCCATTTGCTGGATCTGGTACTGTCCGGAGAGGAGTAATCAGGGATGCGGCAGGCCTGCGGCTTATGCTTGCATAGGAGGAATATTTCTGTTAAAATAAGAACATATATGGCTTTAGCCCAAGAAAACAGAGAGGTAAAATGCTTCGCATTGAACACTGCTGAATCGGATATGCGCTAAGGCACACGAGAATCGAGGTATACAGATGAGTTCTATAGATCAGAGCAAGATTCGCAATTTTTGTATTGTTGCCCATATTGACCACGGCAAATCCACCCTGGCAGACAGGATCATTGAGAGCACAGGTCTTTTGACCAGCCGGGAGATGCAGGCCCAGGTGCTGGACAACATGGATCTGGAGAGGGAAAGAGGGATCACCATTAAAGCTCAGGCGGTGCGTACCATATATAAAGCCAGGGATGGGGAGGAGTATATCTTCAATCTGATAGATACCCCGGGGCATGTGGACTTTAATTATGAGGTCAGCCGTTCTCTGGCGGCCTGTGACGGCGCTATCCTGGTGGTGGATGCCGCCCAGGGCATTGAAGCCCAGACATTGGCCAACGTGTATCTGGCGCTGGATCATAATCTGGATGTGTTCCCGGTAATCAATAAGATTGATCTGCCCAGTGCAGAGCCCCAGAGAGTGATTGAGGAGATCGAGGATGTGATCGGCCTGGAAGCCCAGGATGCACCGCTGATCTCTGCCAAAAACGGTATTGGCATCGAGGAGGTGCTGGAGCAGATCGTCCACAAGATTCCGGCTCCCGGCGGCAGCCCGGAAAATCCTCTGCAGGCCCTGATCTTTGACTCTGTGTACGATCCCTATAAGGGCGTTATTATTTTCTGCAGGATCATGGAGGGGACGGTAAAAAAAGGTACGCTGATCCGTATGATGGCCACCGGTGCAAAGGAAGAGGTGGTGGAGGTGGGATATTTCGGCGCAGGCCAGTTTATCCCCTGTGAAGAGCTCTGTGCCGGTATGGTGGGCTATATTACAGCTTCTATTAAGAATCTGAAGGACACGGCGGTGGGGGATACGGTAACGGATGACCGTAATCCCTGCAAGGAGCCCCTGCCCGGCTATAAGAAAGTTCAGTCCATGGTGTACTGCGGTATGTATCCGGCAGACGGGGCAAAATATCCGGATCTGCGGGATGCGCTGGAAAAGCTCCAGCTCAATGACGCCTCCCTGAATTATGAGCCGGAGACCTCAGTTGCCTTGGGCTTTGGATTCCGTTGCGGTTTTTTGGGGCTATTGCATATGGAAATCATTCAGGAGAGACTGGAGAGAGAGTACAATCTGGATCTGGTAACTACGGCGCCGGGGGTTATCTATAAGGTGCATAAGACCAACGGAGAGGTTATCAGCCTGACCAATCCCTCTAATCTGCCGGACCCTTCGGAAATCGAATATATGGAGGAACCCATTGTCAGTGCGGAGATTATGGTGACCAGTGAATTCATTGGGGCGATCATGGAATTGTGTCAGGAGAGACGGGGCCGTTATCTGGGAATGGAATACATCGAGGGTACCAGGGCCTTATTGAAATATGATTTGCCTTTAAATGAGATTATTTATGATTTTTTTGATGCGCTGAAATCAAGATCCCGGGGCTATGCCTCTTTTGACTATGATTTAAAGGGCTATGAGCAGTCCAGTCTGGTGAAGCTGGACATCCTGATTAACAGGGAAGAGGTGGATGCCCTGTCCTTTATTGTCCATGCGGACTCCGCTTATGAAAGGGGGAGGAGGATGTGTGAGAAGCTAAAGGAGGAAATCCCGCGGCATCTGTTTGAGATTCCTATCCAGGCAGCGGTTGGGGGTAAGATCATTGCCAGGGAAACGGTGAAGGCAATGCGTAAGGATGTGCTGGCGAAGTGCTATGGAGGCGATATCACCCGGAAAAAGAAGCTGCTGGAGAAGCAGAAAGAGGGTAAGAAGCGCATGCGTCAGATCGGCAATGTGGAGATCCCTCAGAAAGCTTTCATGAGCGTGCTGAAGCTGGATGACCGGAAATAATGCAGAGAAGATTTGAGCAGTACTGTAGGCATTGCCTGCGGTATGTATGGGGAGCGGCATCATGAAAACACTGGAAATCTATCTGCATATTCCGTTCTGCATCCGTAAATGTGCGTATTGTGATTTTCTCTCTGCACCGGCGGGGCTTCATACCCAGGAAAGCTATGTACGGGCTCTGGAGCAGGAAATGCTGGGCAGGGCAGAGGAGTATCAGGAATATCAGGTGTCTACCGTATTTATCGGCGGAGGTACTCCCAGCGTACTGAAGCCTGAGTGGATCCGGCAGCTTTTAGATACACTGCGCCGGCATTACCGGATAGCTGAGGATGCGGAGATTACCATGGAGGTGAATCCGGGTACGGTGGATTCGGCTGCTCTGACGCTGCTTCATGATGCCGGAATCAACCGCCTGAGTCTGGGGCTGCAGTCTGCCTGGGATGAGGAGCTGAAAGCGCTGGGACGGATCCATACCTTTCAGCAGTTTCTGGAAGCCTATAAGGCTGCAGTGTCGGCGGGGTTTACCCATATCAATGTGGATCTGATGAGCGGACTGCCGGGGCAGACCCCGGAATCCTATGAGGCTACCCTGCGGCGGGTGGCGGAGCTTGCTCCCCCGCCGGAGCATATCTCGGCTTACAGCCTGATATTGGAGGAGGGGACACCTCTGGCGGAGCGTTATGCCGCAGGTACGCTCAAGCTGCCTCCGGAGGATACGGAGCGGCTTCTGTATGAGCAGACGGAGAAGATCCTGCGGGAATACGGATATGAACGCTATGAGATCTCTAATTATGCGCAAAATGGCTGCGTGTGCCGTCATAATGTGGGCTATTGGACCAGGGAAAATTATTTGGGCTTTGGCATCGGAGCTGCTTCTCTGGTGGAGAACGTGCGTTTTCAGAACGGGAAGGAGCTGCAGCAGTATCTGAAGGATCCTATGGGACAGCGGGAGCAGATGCAGCGGCTGTCCCTGGCAGAGCAGATGGAAGAGTATTTGTTTCTGGGACTCAGACTGACAGAGGGCATAGGATTAAAGGATTTTTATGAGACCTTTCATTATGAGCTGGAGCAGATCTACGGAAGGGTGATTGAGAAGCATGCCGGGGAAGGGCTTCTGGCCTATACGGACCGGGAGAGGGGCAGATTTCTGCATCTGACAGAGAAGGGACTGGATCTGGCCAATTATGTGATGGCAGATTTTCTGGAACCGGAGCTGCCCTGACGGATTTCACAGCAATACAGCTGTTCTGACAGACTTCAGGAATTGGATTGGTGCGGCAGTGCCGGAAACGGCGGATTCTCAAAGTGGGAAAGGCACTTGTAATGTCCCAACCACATAGACTAGAGGTAAGATGATCCTGTGGAGGCTATGAGTGAAGACATTTCAAAAGCCTTTGACTCCCGGGGAAGAAGCCTGCTATGTCCGCCTGCTCAGGGAAGGAGATGCCGACCAAGCCAAAGCTGCCAAGGATATTCTGATAGAACGCAATCTGCGTCTGGTGGCTCATGTGGCAAAAAAATATCAGAACGTGGATGAGGACATGGAGGATTTGATATCCATTGGCTGTATTGGTTTAATTAAAGCCATTGACACCTTTGATGCGGGAAAGGGACGATTGGCAACCTATGCCTGCAGATGTATAGATAATGAACTGCTGATGCTGCTGCGCAGCAAGAAAAAGACATCCCGCGAAGTCTCCCTGTATGAGCCTATCGGACAGGATAAAGAGGGTAATGAGATCCATCTGATGGACGTAATTGAACAGGAGCAGCAGGATGTGGTGGAAGCACTGGAATATCGCAGCAATGTCCGCAGGCTCCTGATGCTGATGCAGGAGGAGCTGACAGAGAGGGAGAGGGAGATCCTCATCCTTCGGTACGGCCTACAGGGTAGCAGGGAACTGACCCAGAGCGAGATCGGTGAGCGGATGAATATTTCCCGCAGTTATGTGAGCCGAATCGAGAAAAAAGCATTGAAAAGGCTCAGAGAGCATTTTGCTTTGCCGGTAAATGATACCGGAAAGGGCAATTACGGAGCATAAGAACAGGAGAGACAGACCACATGCTGAGTATAGGACTGAACTGGCTGTATATCATATTGACTGCGTTTTGTATCGGGTATGGTATTGCCCATCTGGTGGAAAAGAAGCTGCATTACCGTCTGCGGGGAATGGATAGTATTCTGATGGCGGGGCTGATCGCCGTGACGGTATATGCGGAAGTCTTTAGCCTTTTTTATAAGGTGGGAAGAGCTGCAAATATCTTGCTGCTGCTGTCTTGTGCAGGAGTAGCGGGCGTACTGCATGGCCCAATGCGCCGGAGTCTGGAAAGCTGGTGGAAGGAGACAGGAGCAGGGAAAAAAGCAGTGCTGCTGATGCTCTTTCTGTTATGGGCCTATTTTTCCTCAAGGGGCTATATGGCGTATGATTCGGATCTTTATCACGCCCAGAGCATCCGCTGGATCGAAGAATACGGGGTGGTGCCCGGCCTGGGGAATCTGCATGAACGTTTTGCCTACAACAGCGCTGCTTTTGCGATCAATGCCCTGTACAGTATGAAATGGCTGGTGGGTCAATCCCTGCATACTGCCAGCGGCTTTTTTGCCCTGCTGCTGAGCGGCACTGTGCTGGAGCTGGGACGCACCTGGAAGGAGAAAAAGCTGCGTCTGGCGGATTATGCCATGATCGGAGCCGTCTATTACCTGGTTACCATTTGGGATGAAGTGACGGCCCCCAGCTCGGATTATCTGATCATGTGTACCGTCTTTTTCCTCGTGATCAAATGGCTGTTGTGCCTGGAGCGTGACAGCAAAGGGGCGAGGGAGGGACTGGTGCCCTATGCCCTGCTGTGCGTGACGGGGGTCTATGCCCTGACCCTGAAGCTGACGGCGGGACTGATTCTGCTGTTGGTGATCAAGCCCGCCGCAGGGCTGATCCGGAAAAAGAGATGGAGAGAAATCCTGCTGTATCTGGGCCTGGGGCTGCTGGTTTGTGTTCCCTGGATGGCCCGCACGGTGGTGATCTCCGGATGGCTGTTATATCCTTTTCCTGCTTTGGACTTGTTTTCTGTGGACTGGAAGATGCCTGCGGATCTGATAGAGGTGGATGCAGCGCAGATCAAGACCTGGGGAAGGGCTCTGTACAATGCCAGCCTGGTGAATGTACCGATGCGGGAGTGGTTTCCCGGATGGTTTTCCGGCACGCTGTCTGCCATGGAAAAGCTGCTGATTTTTGGCGATGGGGTATCTATTCTCCTATTTATCGTCTATGCGCTTATCAGTCTGATCAAAAAGAAAAGAGAAAATAGGGATATTCTGCTGGTGCTGGCTACGGTGATTGGTTCCTACGTTTTCTGGCAGTACAGTGCGCCGATTCTGCGGTATGGTTATGCCTATGTGCTGCTGGTGGACATGCTGATGGCAGGAGTGATTCTGCAGAAGCTGCGTAGGCAGCAGATCCTGTATGGCCTGATCTGTCTATATGGAGGCTATAAGCTGGTAATGATGGCAAATTATATCCGCAGCAATTATCTGGTGGATGCCTATATCTGGCAGCAGGATTACGGCACGTACGAATTGACAGCCTGTGATCTGGAAGGAATGACTATCTATCTGCCGGTATCGGGAGACCGGACAGGTTATGCCTTTTTTCCATCCGTCCCGACCATGCCTGAGATAGAACTGCGGGGAGAGACGCTTCAGGATGGTTTCAGGCATGCTCAATAGGTGCTTGTCAGAGGGGCTGTTTTAGCGTACAATAGATAAGTGTATATGGGAGAAACGGTTTTGTATACGGTAAGACCATGGAAAAGAGGAGAAGACTATGCCCACGATTGAAGAAATACTGATAGCAGCCAAGGAAGCGGGCGCATCAGACGTGCATTTGACAGTTGGAATCCCCCCGAAGATGCGGGTAAACGGAAACCTGATTACGATGAATTATCCCAGGATGCTTCCTGCGGATACTCTGGATGTGTTGCTGTCTATTATGACGGAGGTGCAGAGAGACCGTTTTGAAGAGAGGGGAGAATATGACATGTCTTTCTCCATCCCCAATGTGGGACGGTATAGAGTCAACGCCTATAAGCAGAGAGGATCGGTGGCGATGGCCTTTCGTCTGGTAGGCACCAAGGTGCCCTCCCCTGAGGAGCTGGGCGTACCGGTATCCGTAGTGGAGCTGTATCAGAGAAAGAGGGGGCTGATCCTGGTGACCGGGCCTACAGGGAGCGGTAAGTCCACTACTCTGGCAGCCATTATTGACAAGATCAATAATAACAGAGATGCCCACGTGATCACCTTGGAGGATCCGATTGAGTATCTTCATCAGCACAAAATGTCCATGGTGAATCAGAGAGAGATCGGTCTGGATTCCGAGACCTATGCCAATGCGCTGCGGGCCGCTCTCCGGGAGGATCCGGATGTGATCTTAGTAGGGGAGATGCGCGACTTTGAGACCATCAGCGTAGCTATCACCGCAGCGGAAACAGGGCATCTTGTGTTATCTACCTTACATACTATCGGTGCAGCCAGCACGGTTGACCGTGTTATTGATGTATTTCCACCCCACCAGCAACAGCAAATCCGGGTGCAGCTTGCGAACGTGTTGGAGGCCGTGATTTCTCAGCAGCTGATCCCTACGGCGGATGGCAGAGGACGCGTGGCTGCTTTTGAGGTGATGCATGCCAATCATGCGGTGCGCAACCTGATCCGTGAAGGGAAATCCCATCAGCTGGCATCCGTCATGCAGACCAACCGTAAAATGGGCATGATTACTATGGATGAGGCTATTGCCCAGCTGTATTACGAGGGCCGGATCGACCGGGAGATGGCGATTCAGTTTGCCCAGGATCCGGATGCTATGGAGAATAAGATTTAGAAGAGCTTGAGTACTGTAGCATCAATGGGAAGCCCGGCATATAACAGGGGATCAATCATTATGAGATTATTAAAAGCGGTTATGCCCGTTGCATTAGCTTTATTGATGCTTATGGGGTGTGAAGCACAAGAGGGAGAGAGCGTTGCCAGGGAAGAGAATCTCGGTATCGAAGAAACGATGGTAAGTACTGTGGAAACTTCGGAGTGGGAGGATCCAATGGAAGAACAGAGCATGAAGATATACTTGCCAAATGAGGAGAATGTACAGAAGCTTGGACGTACGGAATTTTTGGAGGATACTCTGTGGCTAGCTTATTCCGGTTCTGGGGCAGAGTTTCGGTTTATCGGAAAAAAAGCGGTGATTACTTTTCAGGGAGACAGTACTTCACTTCGCATGGGAAATGTGGATAATCATGCTCGGATCGCCATTTACGTGAATGGGGAACGGGTGGTAGATGACATGATGGACAGGGCGGAAAAGTCCTATACGGTAGTGGAAAGTGATACAGAAGAGGAATATACAATTCGGATTATCAAGCTTTCGGAAACGGCTATGTCAACAGTGGGGATTAAAGGGATTGAAGTGGATACGGAAGCGATAGTAAAGCCTGCGGAAGAGAGAGAATATCTGATCGAATTTATAGGGGATTCCATTACCTGCGGATATGGTGTGGATGATGAAGATAAAGATCACCATTTCAGTACCAGGACGGAGGACGTGACCAAGACTTATGCCTATAAAACAGCAGAAGCATTGAATGCTGATTACAGTATGGTATCCATCAGCGGATATGGTATTATTTCCGGCTATACAGCGGATGGAAACGAAAAAAATTCCATTCAAACGATTCCGAAGTATTATGATAAGCTGGGCTTTTCTTATGGACAATATCTGGGCCAGTCACCGCAGAACTACAGCTGGGATTTTTCCAGGAGACAGCCGGATCTGGTCGTGATCAATCTGGGAACAAATGATGACAGCTACACGCTGACGGATGGGGAAAAACAGGAGGAATTCCGGGCAGCCTATGTTGCGTTTATCGGCCAGGTTCGCAGCTGTAATCCAGATGCAAGGATCATCTGTACTCTTGGGATTATGGGGGATAGGCTTTATCCGTGTGTGGAGCAGGCAGTGGAGGCTTATATAGCGAACACGGAAGATGAGCGTGTTACGGCCATGAAATTTGACACGCAGACTGCATCCGATGGCTTTGCTGCCGACTGGCATCCTACAGAGACAACCCATCAGAAGGCAGCGGAAAAACTGACAGCATATATAGAAGAACTTCTGAAATTCTGAAATAAGAGGAACACATCTGTGTTTTTGCATCATTTCTTATATGTATGGAAAAGGAGAATCTTAAAAATTTTAATGATCTCTTGACAGAATGAACAATATATGGCACAATACAATCAAAGCATTTTTTTCATATCAGGCGTGGTCAAAAGGGAC
>CALWLO010000097.1 GCA_944381545.1 uncultured Acetatifactor sp.
ACCCGGCAGTACGGCGGCAGCAGAATGCAGCGGCAGCAGGCTCCTTCCGATTCCGGTTCGCAAGGTGGAGCTGCTGACCCCGGAGGGGAATGTCATGAATCCTCAGCGGCGCAGTGTCATGGTAGAAGCAAGGATCTGCCCGGCAGATGCATCGGATCGCCTCTTAAGTTGGAAAGCGGTAAACCAGAACGGCATTCCCATCAGCTTTGCCAAAGTGGAGACGCTGGATGCCTGTCATGCCCGGGTCACTGCTATGGGAGACGGGGCATTCTACGTGCGCTGCCAGTCCGGACGCAGTCCGGTTAAAATCATTTCCCAGCTGGAGTTTACGGCGGAGGGCCTGGGGCAGGCTTTTCTGAATCCCTATGAATTTATCTCGGCAGGACTGTTCAGCGAGACCATAGGAGAGATTACGAACGGGAATGAAAAGGGGATTGCCACTGCCCGGGACGGTGTCAGCGGTGTGATCTACAGGGATTTGGATTTCGGTGAGTACGGCTCTGATGAAATCACTGTACCGGTATTTGCCCTCAGCAGCGATCTTCATGAGATCGAGATCTGGCAGGGGGCGCCGGGGGAGGAGGGCAGCAGGCTGCTGCTGAACGCACCTTATCAGAAGCCCTCACAGTGGAATGTGTATCAGGAGGAGACCTGGAAGTTGCCCTTGCGGTTAAAGGGACTGACCACCATCGCTTTCCGGCTGCAGAGCTGCAAGGTACATATCAAGGGCTTTTCCTTTACCTATAACGAAAAGGCTTATGCCAGACTCTCCGGTGCAGAATGCAGCCGGGTATATGGAGACAGTTTTCGGGTGGAGGAACGGGCTATTACCGGTATCGGCAATAATGTGACGATTGTCTATGAAAATATGGATTTCGGAGAAAATGGCGCCGCTCAGGTGACATTGTGGGGACGCTCCCCGCTTTCCGGAAATACCATCCATATTCATTTTACGAATGCGGGTGGGGAGACGGTGACAAGAGTATTGGAGGTGCCGGGAACGGAAAGCTATATGCCCCAGACCTTCCCCATAGAACCGCTGACGGGCAGAGGGATGCTGGAGCTGATTTTCCTGCCGGGAAGCAATTATGATCTGGATTCCCTGCAGTTTGCACCGGAAAAGACAGATAGTAGGATAGAAGTACCAGAAAAACAGACAAAAAAAACCGTGAAAAAATAGGAGTTTCTACTATTTCCATATCTGTAAAACTTTGCTATACTATAACTATTCAGAGTCATACATGAGTAAAAGGAAATTGGGTTATTTACCGGCAGAGGATGACAGATTGGAGTGCAGGATGAGCAGAAAGTATTCCGAAGGTAAAGCGTATAAAGTAATTGCCTTTGTGTTTGCCAATTTCTTTAAGGATGAGCCGCTGCAGATCATGAAAAGGATGGCGGAGGAAGGACGCCGGCATAACTGCAAGGTAATCTTTTTCTCCACATTGACAGATTTTTATTTTAATGATATGAATGATGAGGGTGAGCTGAAGATTTTTTCCGCAGTGAGTGCGGAGTGCTTTGATGCCATTGTACTGATGTCGGAGTCCTTTAAAAAGGATGAGGAGCAGCTGGAACTGGTCAGACGGGCAAGGGCGGCCGGCGTTCCGGTGTTTACGGTGGATAAAAGCTTTGAAGGCTGCATCAATCTGGTGATGGATTATCGGAGGTGTTTTAAACAGATCGTGGAACATATGGTGCAGTTCCATGGCTACAGACGGGTATTCTTCATGAGCGGTATGCCGGGTAACAGCTATACCGTGGAGAGGGAGAATGTATATTTGGAGGCCATGCGGGAGGCTGGGGTGCCCAGGGAACAGTGCCGGATCTATTACGGCTATTTCTGGGAGGAGCCGTGCCGCCGGGCCATGGATCAGATGTTCCGGGATTTTGCAGAGGGGCTGGAAATGCCGGAGGCCATTATCTGCGGCAACGATTCCATGGCTCTTGAAGTATGTGCCTATCTGAAGGAACGGGGCTTTCGGGTTCCCCAGGATATTGCGGTCAGCGGCTTTGACGGATTGGAGATGGAGCGTTATCACCGCCCCCGGCTGACAACGGGAATTTACAATGTGGACGGATTGGTCGGAACGATATTTCAGATTCTGGAAGAAGGCTGTCCGGAGCATTACCTGACAGAAAAAGTGTCCGTACATAATGAGATGCGTATCGGACAATCCTGCGGGTGCAGTGGGTTACACCATCAGAGCATCACGACGGAGATGCTGGCTATGAAAGCGGAGATGCTCCGGCTGCAGAAATATCAGAATGACGTCAACCAGATGGTGGCCAATACCGGAACGATGAAAAAGCTGACGGATGCCCTGACGGTAGTGCCGGGATTCATGGGTTCCCTGCGTTATCAGGATTTCTGGTTCTGTGCCAACGAAGGCTTCATGGAAGAAACAGTTATTGATTTTGCCGGACAGGAGCAGCAGGCGGATACCGCCGATTATACCCCGGTGATGGAGGTGCTTCGGTACCACAATCTGGATTTCTCCGGCGGGGAGGAGAGCAGGGCGGATATTCATTATTGGGATCTTATGAAATTTGGTGAGATCATACCGAATCTCCATGCCCAGCTGGAGGAGAATGACTTTTTATTGGTTAATGCGGTACATCTGCGGGGCAGAAGTATTGGCTATACAGTGATAACCATGGATATGGAACGGTTCTGGTTTATCGCATATTCTGCTTTTCTTGCCAACTTCCGGCATATGCTGGAGCTGCAGAGGTATCAGAATCAGCTGATGAAGATCTATTTAACGGATCTGCTGACCGGGTTGTACAATCGAAGCGGTTTTTATCAGGAGGTAAACCGGTTGCTGGAAATGACGGAGGGGCTGAACTTGTCCATTATCTCCCTGGATATGGATGGGCTTAAGCACATCAATGATACTTATGGTCATGCGGAGGGAGACGAGGCCCTTCACAGCCTGGGCAGCATCATCCGCAGCAGCTTAAAGCATGAGTTAGCGGCGAGGATTGGCGGTGATGAGTTTCTGATTGCTTTCGCAGGCAAGGAGGTGGAGGAGCGCACGGAGGAGATTGTTCGCTCTATCAAGCAGGGGATCCGGGATTACAATGAGACTTCTCACAAAACCTATGAGATCCATGCCAGTATCGGCGCTTATACCGACTGTGTCCGTAATCATACGCTGGATTATTTCCTGAAAAAGGCGGATGACCTGATGTATGCCCGGAAATACATGCATAAGAATGAATGGGGACGAGTCTGATAAAGTAGTTCAGGCATGAAAAAAGGCGATGTAAGAGAGCCGGCATTTTAAAGTTGGCTCTTTTATTATGAGGGAAAATAGGCTATACTATATTGTATCAACAGGAAGAAGGGGATTTGATTATGATACATACGCTGATACCGGAGGGATATGCCTCCTTTGTTGCCTTTATTGGGATCTTATTTGCTTTTCTGACGACCATTACAGCCACGGCAAAGCTGAGCAGGTATCTGCCCAAGGATGCAGGCCGGGATTTTGCTCATGACGGCAAGCTTTCCGCCGGCAAGCCCAGGGGTGCGGGGATCATCTTCGTGCTGGCTTTTGTGGCGGCGGCCCTGCTGTTCGTCCCCTATTCCACGGAAAATACCATTTACCTTGTGCTGGTAGTCATCTGCATGATGACCGGTTTTCTGGATGACGCCTCCAAGAGTCCCTGGGGAGAATATAAAAAGGGGTTCCTGGATCTCTGTGTGGCGGCTCTGGTAGCCATTACTTTCCTGCATTATAATTCCAGCGTAGTGGAGCTGGCCATGTTCGGTGTAAAATTCACCATGCATCCGGTGGTATTTGCTCTGCTGGCGGTAGTGCTGGTATGGACTTCGGTGAACGTGACCAACTGTTCCGATGGCGTGGATGGTCTGTCCGGCACCCTGACCATTATTACTCTGATGACGATCTATATGATTGATCAGATTAAGGCAGTGTCAGGAGACTTTTCCTTTTCCATCCTGCTCTTTGCCGTTTGTATTCTGGGATATCTGTGGTATAATGCCACTCCCAGCCGTTTGCTGATGGGAGATGCAGGCTCCCGGGCCATGGGTCTGTTTATCAGCATCGCTATTTTGAAAACCGGCTGTCCCTTTTTATATATTCTGGTGGCGCTGGTGCTGATTTTGGACGGAGGGCTGGGACTACTGAAGGTTTCCCTGATCCGTTTTTTGAAAATCCATATCTTAAATCATGTCCGGACTCCCCTGCACGATCATGTACGGAAGGTCTGGAATTGGTCTAACACCCAGACGGTGTTTCGGTTTGCAATCATTCAGATTATTCTGTCGGCAGCGGTAATCTATGCCGTCAGGTAACGGCAAAATGAGAATTGCGCTGCATTGCGGCATGGCAGCGATTTGCAGGGAGGGGTAGGAAGATGTACGATCAACTGACAGAAAACGATATCCGGAAAATGGAGGAGGAGATTGAGCATCGCCGTCTGGTGGTGCGTCCTAAGCTGCTGGAGGAGGTAAAAGAGGCCAGGGCCCACGGAGATCTCAGTGAAAATTTTGAATATTATGCAGCGAAAAAAGCAAAAAATCAGAACGAGAGCCGGATCCGGTATCTGGAGCGCATGATCCGTACGGCCCAGGTGATTTCCGATCAGTCTGCAGAGGATGAGGTGGGTATGAATAATACCGTAACGGTGCAGATGCTGGATGACGGAAGCGTGGAGAAATACCGGATTGTTACCACTGTCAGAGGGAATTCTCTGGAGGGGCTGATCAGTAATGAATCTCCGCTGGGTAAGGCGCTGCTGGGTCATAAGGTAGGGGATGTGGTGCAGGTGCAGGTGAATGCTGCTATCCATTATGAAGTGAAGATCACGGAGATTGAAAACACAGAGGATGACGACAGCGTAAAGCTGAGGAGCTTTTAAGTATGAAAAAATATTTTTTGTTTGACCTGGACGGTACGATAACGGATCCGAAAGTGGGGATTACCAGCTGCGTTCAGTATGCATTACATAGTTTGGGAATGGAAGAGCCGGATCGGGACAAGCTGGAAGCCTTTATCGGGCCGCCGCTGAAGGACAGCTTTATGGAGTTTTACGGTATGGACAGTGAGAAGGCCGAAGAGGCCGTCGCCAAATACCGGGAGCGGTTCAGCGATAAAGGGCTCTTTGAGAATGAGATCTATCCCGGAATGGCCCGGATGCTGAAAATTTTAAGTGAAAAGGGGTTTCGTTTAGCAGTGGCTTCCAGCAAACCCACAGTGTATGTGGAGAGAATCCTGAAGCATTTCGGAATTCGCCAATATTTTAAAGTGGTAGTGGGCAGCGAGTTGGACGGGAGCCGTACGAAGAAGGAAGAAGTGGTGGGAGAGGCCTTGAAACAGCTTTTTGGGCACAAGCCCATTCTCTTTCAGGAAGTCTATATGATCGGCGACCGAAAGTTTGACGTGGAAGGAGCCCGGGCCATGAGGGTGGAGAGTATCGGTGTCACCTATGGCTACGGTGGAATGGAGGAGCTGCGCAGCGCCCATGCGGACTATATTGTGGAGAGCGTGGAGCAGCTGCAGGACTTGCTGCTGCGGGAATTGTGTGAGGTACAGCCCAAGGGCTTTATGAGTGTTATCGGCCCCATGCTGTTTCCTTTTTTATTGTTTGTGCTGATCCGTCAGGCGGTATCCTATGGGGCGCTTTGGCTGGCGGTGGAGGTGGAGCCCTATGTGCCGGACGGTCTTTGGCAATGGCTGTACTATCGGGAGACAGAAAGCGGAGAACTGGGATATACCGGTAATCTGGGAAGTATCATGAGCGCCCTGTCCTATGCCGTCTCCGGAATCATTCTGCTCCATATGGCCCTGCCGGTGATGCGGGAGGGCAAAAAGCGTATGGGGCTGAGCCATCTGCGCAGGGAACATCCGAAGAACTATATCATTGCTCTGCTGGCAAGCGGGTGCGCTGTGCTGGGACTGAATGTGCTGTTTGACCTGGCGGGGATTACCAACAGCTCCGTTACCTATCAGGCGGTGGCGGCCAGTCAGCTGTCTGCATCTCTGGCTGTGGGGCTGATCTGCTATGGCATCATCACGCCGCTGGCGGAGGAAGTCATATTTCGGGGGATTATGTATAACGAACTGAAACGGGGATATAAACTAACCGTGGCCATGCTGGTGTCTGCTCTGTTGTTCGGATTTTACCATATGAATCCGGTGCAGGGGATATACGGCTTCCTAATGGGCCTTTTGATGGTATATCTGTATGAATATTTCGGCAGCTTTCTCTGGCCGGTGCTGGTGCATATGCTTGCCAACAGTCTGGCATATATCTTAAGCTATACCTATGTGGCGGAGACAGTTCTTTACAGCTGGGCTGGAGGTATTGTGTTTACGGCGATTGCAATAATTGGAATTAAGCTGCTGGATTCTGACAAAAAGAAGATAAAGGGTCCAGTTGTCGAATAATCTGACAATTACTGAAAAAGTTTTTATTTACAGATAAGAAAAAATGGTGTATAGTGTACCCATAATGTACGAAAAAGTCGCAATGAGGCGCAGTAAGGCCTTATTGCGGCTTATTTTATGCAGAGAATTGCAAGCCCCAGGGTGTATTTTCACAAGGATCTGCAAAAAGAGAGGAGAACGAGTATGTTTGATGTGAAAAAGGAACTTCCACAGGCCCCTTTATACAGGGAAGAGTTTGAGCATGATAATTGCGGTATCGGCGCCTGCGTCAATATAAAGGGAGAGAAGAGCCATGCCACCGTGGAAAATGCGCTGAAGATCGTGGAGAACTTAGAGCACAGGGCCGGAAAGGATGCAGAGGGCAAGACCGGAGACGGTGTGGGGATCCTGACCCAGGTGCCCCATAAGTTCTTTCAGCGGGTGACACAGGCTCTGAATATCCCTATCGGAGGAGAAAGGGAGTATGGCGTGGGCATGTTCTTCTTCCCCCAGGAAGAGCTGCGCCGCAATCAGGCCAAGAAGATGTTTGAGATCATCGTGGAAAAAGAGGGACTGAAGTTCTTAGGGTGGAGAGAGGTCCCTACTTTTCCCAATGTATTGGGGCAAAAGGCTGTGGAATGTATGCCCTGCATCATGCAGGCCTTTGTGAAAAAGCCGGCGGGTGTGGAAAAGGGTCTGGCCTTTGACCGCAGGCTCTATATTGCCCGCCGGGTATTCGAGCAGTCCACGGACGATACCTATGTGGTTTCTTTATCCAGCCGGACTATTGTTTATAAGGGAATGTTTCTGGTTGGCCAGCTGAGAACCTTCTTTGCGGATCTGCAGAGCCCGGATTTTGAATCGGCTATTGCCATGGTGCATTCCCGTTTCTCCACCAATACCAATCCCAGCTGGGAGAGAGCGCATCCCAACCGTTTTATCGTGCATAACGGGGAGATCAACACCATCCGGGGCAATGCGGATAAGATGCTGGCCCGGGAAGAGAATATGGCTTCCGAGCACCTGACAGGTCAGCTGCACAAGGTACTGCCGGCCATCAATAAGACCGGCTCCGATTCGGCAATGCTGGATAACACCCTGGAGTTTTTGGTGATGAGCGGCATGGAGCTTCCTCTTGCCGTGATGATTGCCATCCCGGAGCCCTGGGCCAACAATAAGGCTATGTCTCAGAGCAAGAGAGACTTCTACCAGTATTATGCTACCATGATGGAGCCATGGGACGGGCCGGCTTCCATCCTGTTCTCGGACGGGGATGTGATGGGGGCGGTGTTGGACCGCAACGGCCTGCGTCCTTCCCGATATATGATTACCGATGACGATCAGCTGATCCTGTCCTCCGAGGTGGGCGTGCTGGATATTGACCACACGAAAATCAAGTTAAAGGATCGTCTGCGTCCCGGAAAAATGCTGCTGGTGGATACAGTAAAGGGCGAGGTTATTGATGACGAGCGTTTGAAGGAAAGCTATGCTTCCCGGCAGCCCTACGGCGAGTGGCTGGACAGCAATCTGGTGGAGCTGCATGATCTGAAGATTCCCAACCAGCGGGTGCCCGAGTATTCTGATGATGAGAGAAAACGGATTCAGAAGGCTTTCGGATATACCTATGACGAGTTAAAGACCAGTATTCTGCCCATGGCGAAAAACGGCGGAGAGGCCATCGCCGCTATGGGCGTGGATACGCCTCTGCCGGTGCTGAGCAAGACCCATCATCCGCTTTTCCATTATTTCAAGCAGCTCTTTGCCCAGGTGACCAATCCGCCCATTGACGCCATCCGGGAGGAGATCGTGACCTCCACCACCGTGTACATCGGTACGGAGGGCAATCTGCTGGAGGAATCGCCGGAAAATTGTAAGGTGCTGAAGGTGAACAATCCGATCCTGACTACCACGGATCTCTTAAAAATCAAGAGTATGAAGGTAGAGGGCTTTAAGGTAGAGGTAGTACCCATTATTTACTATAAAAATACCAGCCTGGAGCGAGCGATTGACCGTCTTTTCGTGGAGGTGGACAGAGCCTACCGCGACGGCGTCAATGTGTTGATCCTGTCCGACCGGGGCGTGGATGAGAACCATGTGGCAATCCCCTCCCTGCTGGCGGTGTCCGCTCTGAACCAATATCTGGTGCGCACGAAGAAGAGAACCCGCGTGGCCCTGATCCTGGAATCCGGCGAACCCCGGGAGGTGCACCACTTTGCTACCCTGCTGGGCTACGGCGCCTGCGCCATCAATCCCTATCTGGCACAGGAGTCCATCAAAGAGCTGATCGACAGCAATATGCTGGATAAGGATTATTATGCGGCAGTGGACGACTATAACAATGCCGTGCTTCACGGCATCGTCAAGATTGCCTCTAAGATGGGGATCAGCACGATCCAATCCTATCAGGGTTCCAAGATCTTTGAAGCCATCGGTATTGATTCGGATGTAATCGATAAATATTTTGCCGGTACGGTGAGCCGGGTGGGCGGCATAACGCTGAAGGACATTGAGAAGGATATGGATCATCTGCATTCCATGGCCTTCGATCCTCTGGGGCTGGCGAATGACCTGACCCTGGACAGTCCGGGACATCACAAGATGCGAAGCGGCGGCGAGGAGCATCTGTACAATCCTGCAACCATCCATCTGCTGCAGGAGTCCACCAGAAGAGGGGATTACGAACTGTTCAAGCAGTATACAGCGATGATAAATGATGAGGAGTCGGTGAAGAACCTGCGGGGACTGATGGACTTTGTCTATCCGAAAAAGGGGATTTCCATTGACGAGGTGGAACCGGTGGAAAGCATTGTTACCCGCTTTAAGACCGGGGCTATGTCCTACGGCTCTATTTCCAAGGAGGCCCATGAGACCATGGCCATCGCCATGAACCGTCTTCATGGTAAGAGTAACTCAGGCGAGGGCGGTGAGGACTTAGAGCGCCTGACCGTAGGCCCGGACGGTCTAAACCGTTGTTCTGCCATCAAGCAGGTGGCCAGCGGTCGTTTCGGCGTGACCAGCCGCTATCTGGTCAGTGCGCAGGAGCTTCAGATTAAGATGGCCCAGGGAGCGAAGCCTGGCGAGGGCGGACATCTGCCCGGCGGTAAGGTATATCCCTGGATTGCCAAGACCAGACACTCCACCCCCGGTGTGTCCCTGATCTCTCCGCCCCCGCATCACGATATTTATTCCATTGAGGATCTGGCGCAGCTGATTTATGACCTGAAAAATGCCAATAAGCAGGCCCGGATCTCCGTCAAGCTGGTATCTGAGGCAGGTGTGGGAACGGTGGCAGCAGGCGTGGCCAAGGCCGGCGCCCAGGTAATCCTGGTATCCGGCTACGATGGCGGTACCGGTGCGGCGCCCCGCAACTCCATCCACAACGCCGGTCTGCCCTGGGAGCTGGGGCTGGCGGAGACCCACCA
>CALWLO010000098.1 GCA_944381545.1 uncultured Acetatifactor sp.
CGCTTCCGGCGGCGATTCTTGCGATGGCCGTCATCTTTGTGAAAACCATGGAGACGGATGTGGGCGAGACTGTGGCGGGCAGCTACAATCTGGTGCAGATCATTCCCTATATGCTGGTGCTGGCCGGAGGGATGATAGGGTACAATGTGTTCCTGGTGCTGCTTTTGGAATTGCTTCCGGCATGGTGATCACACTGGCAGCAGGCAATGCTGCGGCAACGGAGATGCTGGAGAGCGTGGGATCCGGCGTGTCCGGTATGTTTGAAACATCCATGGTCGCTATCCTGGTGGCCGCCATTTGCGCACTGATCAGTGAATACGGCGGCTTTGAGGCAGTGCTGTACCTGATCAAAAAGGTATTCCGAGGGTCGAAGGGAGGAAAGCTAGGCATGGGCCTGCTGGTGGGAGCCATGGATATTGCCACGGCCAACAACACGGTGGCCATCGTTATGGCCAATCCCATTGCCAGGGAAATGGCGGAAACTTACCATATTTCCGCTAAGAGGACTGCGTCCATTCTGGATACCTTCTCCTGCATTTTTCAGGGAATCCTGCCCTACGGCGCCCAGATGCTGGTGGCTGTTTCCGCAGCAGCGCAGTTGGGCTATACGGTGTCGGCATTTGACATTCTTCCCAATCTGCATTATCCGTTTATGCTTCTGATCAGCTCTCTGATATTTATCTTTTTCCTACAGGATTAAGGGCAATTATCTGTTTCCTCTGTACGGGCCGGCATTCGCCAGGATTGTGGCGGTAAATGCTATCTTGAAGAACCCCTTTTAAACCTTTCCTGCATATATATCCTGTCAAAGTCATCTGCACTGATGGGCTTGCTGTAGAGATAACCCTGGCCCACATTGCAGCCTATGGCACGGATCAACTGCTCGTCCTCCGGAGTCTCGACACCTTCTGCAACGGTGGATATGCCGAGACGTCCGGCCATCCGGACGATTTCTTCCATGATCAGTCTCACCCGCATCTGCTTTTGGTCGGCGGCGTTCATCAGAAATTCTTTGTCCAGCTTCACCTCATCGATCTGCAGCTTTCCAAGTGTATTCAGGGAAGAGTAGCCGCTTCCGAAATCATCCAGAGAAATCCGGAAGCCTTTCGCCTGAAGCTGGGTAATCTTTGCACTCAGCTCGTCCACGTTTTCCAGCGCCAGGCCCTCCAGGATTTCGAGGATGATAAAGTGCGCAGGAATTCTGTACACTTCAAGCAGATGCGTCAGCTTCTGCACATAGTCTCCCTCAAAAAACAGCAGCTTTGATTGATTTACGGAAATCGGAACCGGCTCTATCCCTCTGTCCATCCAGGAGCGGATCTGCCGGCATGCCTGTTCTACCATATAAAGGTCGAGTTTTACGCAGAATCCGTTCTGCTCAAATAAAGGAATGAACTGATTGGGGAAAACCATCCTCCCGGAGCCTGTCTGCCAGCGGACCAGTGCCTCTGCGCCCGCAAGAGCGCCGTCTGTGAGATGGATTTTGGGCTGCAGAAACAGCAGGAATTCCCCGTCCTGCAGCGCATGATGCATATGGCTTTCGATATAATTTTCCAGCTCCTCCTGCTTATGCAGCTCTGCGTCAAAGAACCATATTGTGCTGCTGTGTCCCTCCTTGGCCTTGTCCAGCGCAAACTGAACCCGTGTCAGCATGTTTTCCATTTCTGCTCTGGCGCCATTGCCGCCGGAGGAGAGCGTCACACCGCAGTAAACAGCCAGGCGGTAATCAGTCCGGCCGCTTAATGGATACGCTTCTATTTCTTTTATCAGCGCATCCAGGCGCTTGCGTATGGTGTCGGGATCTGTTTCTTTCAGAAACAGATAAAAACGGTCTTCTGTGTCGCGGCTGAAAAACTCCCCCTTTTGTATATGCCTGCCGATCATCTCTTTCATCTGACAGAGAAGCTGATTGGACTTTTCCTTGCCGAAGATCTCCGTCAGGAAAGGAAACTGGCGGATGCAGAAGGTGGTGACGCTTCCGCCGGACTCCGTCAAGGCCTCCGTAAGCTTCTGGCGAAAGCGGGACATGTTTTCCGCTCCCGTGAGCGTATCGTAATACGCCAATACCAGAAGATCCTTGTTGTAATTGCGAAGAAGACGATAGCCATAAAGCATGAGTAAAATAATAAAAATCACGATTGCTGTAAACATGACCTGAGCCACAAGGATGGAACTATTGGATTCGGCATACAGTCCCTCGCCTGTATTGACGCAGAACAGATACCAACCGTTGAACCCCATCGGCTCCAGCAGGAACGGATATGTCTTTCCCTCATAGGAAAAGGTGGAAAAGATGCGTTGCTGGTTTTGCATAGCCTCACGCACATCATCTTTTGAGTCCTGCGACAGATAGGGGCCGTCATAGATAGTGGAAAGATCTTCCTGCACAACGGTTTTTGAGGAGCGGACAAGAAAATTTCCGTCCGAGTCAATCATATGGATATAGCCGCCGCCGCCTAAAACAGTGTTGCCGGAAAAAATGTCGGAAAAAATCTCAATGTGATCGCTGGCGGATAGTGCCCCGATGACTTCGTCGCCATCATAGACAGGGACACTGTATACAAATATGCGGCGGTTAGAGATAACGCTCTCAAACAGTCTTGATACAGAGGGCTCTCCTGCCAAAGCCTTTTCTATACTTTGCTTTCCGTCCTCAGAGAGCTCGGCCAGGCCGGCTCCGATTACCACGTTGCCATCCTGACCGGAAATGATGCCTTGTCCGTCCTGGTTATAATAGACAATGTTGACAAAGCTGTTATATTCCTGCGTCCTGTTTAATCTTTCGGCCAAAAGCTCCCAATCCGTATCACGCTGAATAAATACGGACAATGTGGCCAACGTTTGAAAATCCGCTTGTAATTGCTTCAAAATTCTTGTTTTGTATTCTTCTGTTTCGAGTATCACCTGATCCTCCAGGAGCTGACTGTGCGAGTTGTGCAGATAAGCGGCAAACAGTCCTCCGCATATCAAAAATGCCACGCTGAAGCAGGCTACCAGAACGGCAGCCCTTCGCAATCGCCTGCTCAGTTTTCGTTCAATCATACAAAAATGCCTCCTTTGTCAGAAACAAGGTATATAAAAACTATAACATGCTGTTTTATAAAAAGCAATTTGTGAATTTATATGTTGAAGTATTCTTGATTTTCCCATGGGATTCAGATAAAATTCAAACAGAGTACCTGGGATATGGGTTACATATGTTGCGGCAGACTGTAACAAGGAAAAGAGAAAAATGGGGGTGCGCTGTAATGAATGCATTGCCTGTCAGGACTTATGCAGAGCTATATCATAAACTGGTTTGTTTGGACAATGAGCATAGAATGTATCCGTTGGATGCGGGAAGCTTTGAAATCAGGCTGAATCATCAGTATAGTATCTCCGTATATGATAACGAACGAGAGGTGTATCTGGAGTACAATAAAAACGGGAAACAGATGACACATTATCACCCGGAGTATCAGGAGGCATATGACGACCTGGCGGATGTGCTTGCGGATCCGCATAAAGCATTGAAGGAGCTGGAAATGGTTACTGAAATACGCAGAAAAAATACCGTCAGGTGGACGGCGGCAGCTGCTCTGATATCTTTCGTTTTGTTACTGATTGCCGGCTTGTTTGCAGGCCACTAGCGCTTAGAAACCATCGACTATGAAGCCTAATTTTCTTCGAACTGAAAATATCTATGCGCATCGCAGCGATGTGCAGAACGGTATCATATTAGAACCAAAACCGAAGGATTGGGATGATTAAGGCGAAGTTAAAATCTCTTCCTCAAGGAGAGGATTATGATTTTATATTCCGAATGGCAGCGGAAATTAGTGAAAAATCCAACCAAAAGAGGCTGCAGCTTGGGAGAATATTTGTGCCAAGGGCGTTTTCGGTCGGAAGTACAACGCAGAGATTGGGGTGTTGAGATTCGAATATATGATGTGCTGGGATAAACGGCAAAAGGCGGAACTTTGGGAATTGACAGCTGGCGTCTAGCCGTTATAATATTGAGGAAGAGACCTCTAAGCCTTGGCTGCGGGGGATCAGAAAATATACTAACTATTAAGATTCGTTCTGAGTAGGAAGGCTGCAGAGAACCATTTCGGGGGATTATTTGTGCTACCCGGTCTCCATTTTCCGAATAAGATTCTGATAAAGCCCAGAACGGGAAAGGAAAGATATGAGAAAAATAGGAAACAAAGGGATCTTCAGAAGGACGCTGGCTCTGGCGGCCGGCGCAGTTTTAGCGATGGGGCTTCTGGCCGGGTGCGGGCAGCAGGAGGAGCCTGCCACAGTCCGCATCGGCGGATTGAAGGGGCCTACTTCCATGGGACTGGTCTTTCTGAAGGAACAGGCAGAAAACGAAGAGGCGAAAGAGGACTATGCATTTACGATGGCGACGGCGGCGGATGAACTGCTGCCCCTGATGATCAAGGGAGAACTGGATATTGCTCTGGTGCCCGCTAATGTAGCCGGTGTGCTGTATCAGAAAACAGAGGGCGGCATATCGGTTATTGATATCAATACCCTGGGGGTATTGTATATGGTGTCCGGGGACAGCTCCGTGAGTGATATGGAGAGTCTGCGGGGCAGAACGATCTATCTCACCGGAAAAGGCACCACTCCGGACTATGTGTTACAGTATCTGTTGACGGCAAATGGTATGGATCTGTCCGACTGTACCCTGGAATATAGATCTGAGGCATCGGAGGTGGCAGCGCTTCTGGCGGAGCAGCCGGAAGCCATCGGGCTGCTGCCCCAGCCCTTTGTCACTGCCGCCTGTGCCCAGAATGAGGCTCTGTCCGTGGTGCTGAATATGAATGAGCAGTGGGATCTGGTACAGGGAGAGGGGGGCAGCCGCATGGTAACCGGGGTTACCGTGGTACGGGATGAGTTCCTGGAGGAACATCCCGAGGCAGTCCGTTCCTTCCTAGAGGAGCATGAAGCCAGTACCCAGGCGATCAATACAGATCCGGAGAAAGGAGCCCAGCTGGTAGCGGCAGCAGGAATCACCGCTAACGAAGCCATTGCTATGAAGGCGATCCCCGAGTGTAATATCACCTATATTGACGGTAAGGAGATGCAGCAGGCTCTGTCCGGTTATTTGCAGGTGCTGTTTGACCAGGATCCCGCTTCCGTGGGCGGCGCACTGCCGGGAGAGGATTTTTATTATATCCCCTGATGCGGTGTCTGTGGACGGATGTGCGAAAAGATTAAGGAAAGTAGGCGGATGAGAGCATTCTGGAGAAAATACGGAAAAAAAATAGCGGCAGCGGCGGTCTGGCTCCTGATCTGGCAGCTGGGCACTGTGCTGGTGGACAACCGGATCCTGCTGGCGGGTCCGGGGGAGACTCTGCTGGCTCTGGCGGAAAGAGTGGTGCAGGGAAGTTTCTGGCTGACGGTGGGCTGTTCCCTGCTGCGGATCGGATCCGGTTTCCTGGCGGGCCTGGCGCTGGGGCTGCTGCTTGCGGCGGCAAGCAGCCGTTTTTCACTTCTCGAGGAATTATTGGAACCGTTTATGTCTCTGCTGAAGGCAGTTCCCGTGGCTTCCTTTGTGGTGCTCTTTCTGATCTGGTGGCGCAGCAATGTTCTGGCGGTGGCTGTCAGCTTCTGCATTGTGCTGCCCAATATTTATGTGAATACTCTGGAAGGCATCAGGAATGTGGACAGGGGACTGTTGGAGATGGCTAATGTGCTGGACGTGCCGACATGGAATCGTTTTTTCTATATTTACAGACCGGCGCTGAAGCCCTACCTGGACAGCGCAGTCCGCATCAGTGTGGGTATGAGCTGGAAGTCGGGGGTGGCGGCGGAGGTGATCGGCACGCCGGCTTTGTCCGTGGGGGAGCAGCTGTATCTGTCTAAGATTTATCTGGATACGGCGGGAGTCCTGGCCTGGACAACGGTGACGGTACTGGCCAGTGTGCTCTGTGAAAAAGCGGTGCTGGCGTTATGGGAGCGTTTCCAGAGATGGGAACCCCGGTGCCGGGCAGCGGGAGACGGATCCAGGGCGGTGCGGAGCGGAACAGGAAAGCAAGGGCAGCCGGCCGGAAAAAACTCCCTCGTGCTGCGCCTGGAGCAGGTGAGCAAAAGCTATGAGGGCAGAGCTGTGCTGCGGGAGGTGACGTCCGGCTATGAGAAAGGCCGGATCTATTACTTCCGTACTCCTTCAGGCAGCGGAAAAACCACACTTTTTCGGCTGATTGCAGGACTGGAGGAGCCGGATCAGGGCAGGGTCTGCACCTATGGCAGCCGGATTTCCATGGTTTTTCAGGAGGATCGGCTCTGCGAGGCCTACAGCGCCCTGGTGAATGTGGATATGGTTACGGGAGACCGGGCTAAATCCCGGGAGCATCTGCTTTGGCTAATGGAGGAGGAAGATCTGGACAGACCCTGCCGGGAACTCAGCGGGGGGATGAAACGCCGGGTGGCCATTGTACGGGCCATGGCCGCAGGGGGTGATGTGATTCTGCTGGATGAGCCTTATACCGGGCTGGATAGGGAGAGCCGCAGCAGAGCGGAGGGGTATATCCGCAGGCTGGGGGCGGACAGCGCCCTGCTGATCGCCACCCATATCGGAGAGGAAACGGCAGAAGCAGAGCAGTAACGGAGAGCCCCAGAAAGAGGAGAATGTGAACTTATGCAGGAAAAAGTACAAAAACTTACCGAACAAAAGCAGACCAGGGTGGCGATGATCGGTATCGTGGTCAGTGAGCCGGCCTTTGTGGAGCGGCTCAATGGGCTGCTCCATGATTACAGTCAGTATATTATCGGGCGCATGGGACTGCCCTACAGGGAGAGGGGGATCAATCTGATCAGCATCATGATGGACGGCCCCCAGGAGCAGATCAGCGCTCTCTCGGGCAAGATCGGCATGCTTCCCGGAGTCAGCAGCAAGGTCATCTACAGCAGGCAGTAAAGGTTGAAAAATATAAGGAGGTATCAGTTATGAGCAGACAACCCAAGTGGCTTGACAATGCCGTATTTTATGAGATTTATCCCCAGTCATTCAATGACACCAATGCGGATGGGATCGGGGATATCCCCGGTATCATTGAAAAGCTGGACTATATCAGGGAGCTTGGCTGCAATGCCATATGGATGAATCCCTGCTTTGATTCGCCTTTTGGCGATGCGGGCTATGATGTGGCCGATTACTATAAGGTGGCGCCCCGCTACGGCACCAACGAGGATTTAAAACGCCTTTTTGACGAGGTACATAAGAGGGGAATGCATATCCTGCTGGATCTGGTTCCGGGACATACCTCGGTGGAGCATCCCTGGTTCAAGGAGTCGATGAAGGCCGGACGCAACGCATATACCGACCGTTATGTGTGGACGGACAATGTCTGGGAGGAGCCTGAAGGATTTGGTTCCCTGCGGGGGATTTCCGAAAGGGACGGCAGCTGCGTTGTGAATTTCTTCAGTAATCAGCCCGCATTGAATTATGGGTTCTATAAGCCTGAGAAAAGCTGGCAGCAGCCCATGGATTCTCCAGGGGCTGTTGGAACCAGGGAAGCGCTGAAGGATATTATGCGGTTCTGGCTGGGAATGGGCTGTGACGGATTTCGTGTGGACATGGCCGGCTCCCTGGTGAAACAGGATGAGGACAGCAAGGGTACGATCCTGCTGTGGCAGAATATCCGGGAATTTTTGGATGCAGAGTTTCCTGATGCCGCCATGGTCTCCGAGTGGGGTGAGCCGGACAAGAGCCTGCAGGGGGGCTTTCATATGGATTTTCTGCTGCATTTCGGTCCCTCCCACTATAATGATCTGTTCCGCTGTGAAAAGCCGTTTTTTGCTGGGGAGGGCGATGTCTCTGCATTTGTAGGCAAATATATCGAAAACTATGAAAAGTCGGAGCATAAGGGACTGATCTGCATTCCCTCCGGCAACCATGACATGGACAGGCTGGCGAGAACGATTCATGGGGATAAGCAGAAGATTGCGTTTGCTTTCCTGATGTCCATGCCCGGCGCCCCCTTTATCTATTACGGTGATGAGATCGGCATGCGCTATGTGGAAGGACTGACCTCTGTGGAGGGAGGCTATAGCAGAACGGGCTCCCGCACGCCGATGCAGTGGGATCGTTCCACCAACGCCGGATTTTCCACTGCGTCAAAAGAGCTTCTCTACATTCCGCAGGATGAAAGCGCAGACAGGCCTACTGCCCAGGCGCAGATGGCAGATCCGGATTCCCTTAGAAGCGAGGTGAAAAAGCTGATCGCTGTCCGTCAGGCACATAAGGCGCTGCAAAGCTGCGGAGAGATCGACTTCCTGTATGCGGAAAAGAATGCCTATCCGCTGGCTTATGTAAGAAGCATGGAGGAAGAGAAAATAATGGTTATTTTAAATCCCTCTGACAAAGAGGCAAGTTTTTCCTGCGGGCTTACACCCACGGAGACCGTCTACAGCATCGGCGGTGAGATAACAGCGGAAGCCGGAGAAATTACGATCCCCGCAAATTCCGCCGGGTATTATAGGATATAATGTCGAAAGACATTCTATCAGCGCTGATTTGCGTCCGACCGGAGGGAGGACAAATACCAAGGCAAATCATGCGCATCCGCCGGAGGCTCATGTGCGGAGCACAGGATATAATGTAACATGAGTAAAGTTAGCTGCGAAGCAGCGGGAAAGCACCGTAGGTGCGGATTTGCGAATGGCGCAGGCACAGCTGTTACGATATAATGCGTAAAGCGGGAAAAAACATTTGCATCAAACCTCTTTCTATGCTATAATTTTAAAATGACTGTGATTATGTCTGCCCGGCGGCAGGCATGTGAAGATACAGAGGTTATGAAGGAGGAAATGATATAATGAGTTTACAGGTTGAAAAGTTGGAGAAAAATATGGCCAGGCTGACCATCGAGGTTCCTGCTGAGGAGTTGGACAAGGCCATTGAGACAGCTTACCAGAAGAGCAAGAGCCGCATCAGTGTTCCCGGCTTCCGTAAGGGTAAGGCGCCCCGCAAGCTGATCGAGCAGATGTACGGTAAGGAAGTGTTCTATGAGGATGCTGCCAATTCTCTGATCCCCGAGGCCTATGAGAAGGAGCTGGAAAGCTGCGAGGAGGCTATCGTATCCCAGCCTAGGATCAATGTGGTGCAGATCGAGGCAGGCAAGCCATTTATCTTTACCGCCGAGGTGGCGCTGAAGCCGGAAGTAACTCTGGGTAAGTATAAGGGTGTGAGCGTAGAGGCTGCCGATCTGGAGGTAACGGAGAGCGAGATTGACGCAGAAATCAACAAGGAGCGTGAGAACAGCGCCAGAACTATCACGGTAGAGGACAGACCGGTTAAGGATGGCGATATGACCGTCATAGATTTTGAAGGCTTTGTAGACGGCGTGGCATTTGAAGGCGGCAAGGGCACCGATTATCCGCTGACCATTGGCTCCGGCGCATTTATCCCCGGCTTTGAGGAGGCACTGATCGGTGCACAGATCGGTAAGGAAACGGATGTCAATGTAACCTTCCCCGAGGATTATCAGGCAGCGGAGCTGGCTGGAAAGGCTGCAGTGTTTAAGTGTACGGTAAAGGAGATCAAGGAGAAGGAGCTGCCTGAGCTGGATGATGAGTTTGCTGCAGAGGTATCCGAATTCGAGACTCTGGCTGAGTACAGAGAGGATATGAAGAAGAGGATTGCTGACCGCAAGGCAGAGGCTGCCAAGAATGCTAAGGAGGAGGCAGTGATTAACGCCATCATTGAGGATGCACAGATGGAGATTCCTGATGCCATGCTGGAGACCCAGCAGAGACAGATGGTGGAGGATTTCGCACAG
>CALWLO010000099.1 GCA_944381545.1 uncultured Acetatifactor sp.
CCCAGAAAAGGAAGGATCTGCCACAGCAGGTGGAATATGTCTATGCTTTTTCTACGATTCATTCCGGATACCTCTGCTTTCTTTGATCGGTATTGCGATTGATGTTAGTATACAATAGTAGCAGAAGAGATGCAAGTCAAATAAAGATCAAGCTTTTATTCTCATTTCTTCTATGTTATAATAGGCATCAGCGGATATTTGCAAGAGCTGCAGAAAGCACACACATTCGGACAGCTTATCAAAAAGATGAGGGAGGAATTATTATGCGAAAAAACAAATGGAGGAACTACCTGGGCTTTTGTCTTGCCATGCTTATGCTACTATGGAGTATCATGGGGACGGAGATCCTGGAAGCATCAGCCTCCGGTTCCATGTATTATCCGGTAATCGATGGTTTTGCGGGCAAGAATACCCTGAAGGGAATTCAGGGGAAAATGGATGCCACAGAGTACGGTATCTCTCATACTCTGTTCAATCTGAATATGAATGACTGTATTTTCCCCGCAGAGCATTCTTTTGTTACCAAGGGATATATCAGTCCTTTTATCTTTGAGGGGAAGGTATACTATTTCCTGTTGCCGGAGAGATACTACCGCTGGATTCAAAACGCCAACCGGAACAATATCAGCGTCAGCATGGTTTTTCTGCTGGCCTATAATTGTACGGAGAGTTCCTTTAAAAATGACTATATATTCCAGCCGGAGCTTTATTACAATCCGGCTGCATCCACTGCCAACTATTATGCACCCGCCACTACCCCGGAGGGTTCCGATATCTACCGGGCATTCTTCTCCTGGATCTGCGAAGAATGCATAAAATATCAAATGCATATTGACAATTTTATCCTGGGTAACGAGGCCAATGTTCCCAATCAGTGGAATTATACTGGTACAACCGACCCGGCAACCAATGCTGCTGCCTATGCAGATGCTTTCTATAATATGTATTCAGCCGTACGGCAGTACACCTCTTTATCCCGCTGCAGCATAGCCATCGACCATACCTGGCAGTTTAACTACGATGGCCAGGCCATTGCCGCAAAAGATTTCCTGGATCGAGTAGCACAGAGACTCAGCACCAGGGAGACCAATATTGATTGGTGTGTATCCTGTCATCTTTACCCGGCTGTCCTGTATGAGACCAACATCTGGACTCCCACAAGCCATTCCGGAGTGATATACAACACCAAAAATGATGATGCCTGGTTCATAGACGGTAATAACCTGAGCGTCATGACTAATTATATTAAAAACCATTATGGGGAACAGCACCGCATCATGCTCACTGAACAGGGATTCACCGACTACTGCGGTGAAGAGTGGCAGGCCGCCTCTCTGGCATATTCCTACTATGCTGCCATGTATGATCCCATGGTAGACTGCTTTATCCTGAATATAGCGGATGAACGTACAGCAGACAGCCGACTGAACTTCTCCCTGAATGGCAAGCTGGCCGGAGATATCTATCGAAAGATCGGAACCCCCAATACTGCCGACCAGCAGTGGATCTCTGACACTGTGCTGCCCATCATGGGTTATAGTTCCTGGGAAGGACTGGTTCCCAATTACGGTCAGACCGTTAACCGATATACAAAGCCCAGTCCATTGCTGGATATTGACGAAGAAAAGGTTTCCGCATTCATTACCCGCCTGTATGAAAAAACACTGAGACGTACTCCCGATGCCGAAGGACTGGAATACTGGCTGGAGAATTTGCGCTGGAGCCGCACTTCGGGCACCACTACTGCATACGGCTTCTTTTTCAGTGATGAATTTCAAAATATGAATTACAGCGATGAGCAATATATCGAGACCTTATATGAAGTAATGATGGACAGAGCCTCCGATCCTTCCGGTAAGGCCTATTGGCTGGATTTCCTCCAGGGCGGCGTAAGCCGGGTCTATGTCTTTAACGGTTTTGCGCAGTCACTTGAATTTGGAAATATCTGTGAAGAGTTCGGAATCCAACGGGGAGATGCCGTAGAAGTAACAGGCCGTGACAGAAATGCGCAGCTTACAATGTTTGTCTCCAGGCTATACACCAAGGCTTTGAATCGGGAATACGAACCTGCCGGTCTGGATTACTGGTGCGACAGAATCTGTGACGGAGTATGCACCATTGATGAAG
Organism: uncultured Acetatifactor sp.; assembly: GCA_944381545.1. Taxonomy (GTDB): domain Bacteria; phylum Bacillota; class Clostridia; order Lachnospirales; family Lachnospiraceae; genus Acetatifactor. The sequence goes on from CALWLO010000099.1 coordinate 2,128, forward strand.
CATCCACAGACGGTTTCTTCCATTCCGAAGAATTTCAGAAAAAAAACCTGAGCAACGAGGATTACGTCACCACCCTTTATCATACCTTTTTTGACAGAGAACCGGATGCATCAGGCTTTGAATACTGGATTTACCGTTTAGAAAACGGAAGCTACAATCGGGATGCTGTGCTTGCGGGATTCTCTAATTCACCGGAATTTGCTGAACTCAAAGCAAGTTTTGGACTGTAAAAGGATTGCTCAATGATGAAAAGGCAGGTAGGAATGTACACATGAGGCGTTTAGACAGAATAAGCAATCGAATCTACCATATAGGGTTGGGAGCCGTACAGCTGCTCACCCTGCTGCTGATGGCGGGACTTACCCTTTGCAGCCTTTTTTGGGGATATTATGCGGAGGATATGGACAGCCAGATTTCCGTTCCCCATAACCACCCCCTTCCCCTGCATCTGGCAGGTCTGACAGTACTGCTTCTGCTGCTGTTTCTGCTGTTTTTCAGCAGCAGGCGCCATGCCGTGCGGCTGCGCAGTATCCTGCTGGGAATCACCCTGTGCTGGGTCTGCTTCTGGGGACTTTTTCTGATATTATGCGGCAGAAGCATCCCTACCGCCGACTCCGCCAGCGTATATTCTATTGCGAATGCTTTGGCTTCGGGGCAGATGGGGGTGATCCATCCCACGGATTCCTATCTCTCCTACTATCCCCAGCAGATCGGCCTGGTGGCCTATTACGAGCTTATCATCCGTCTTTGGAATCTTCTTCCGTTTCCTTATGCGGCATATTATATTCTGCAGTGTCTCAATGTGGGAATGGCCTGCATTATCGTTTACAGCCAGTACCGAATCACTTATCTGCTGTCGGGGAGCAGCGACCATGCCGCTATAGCCTATCTGTTTCTGGCAATGCTGAATGCGCCTCTGCTGATATATACTTCCTTTGTGTATGGGGAAATTCCGTCATTTGCTTTCTTAAGCGGAGGACTCTGTCTCCTGCTTTCCTGCCATGCGGGGTCGCCGCTCTCCCCCCGGCGCAGATACCTGTATCCGGCTTTCGGCCTGATCCTGCTGATTCTCAGCGTTGCCCTGCGCAAAAACGCTTTAATCATTGTTATTGCCGTTGTGATAGCAACGTTCTGGGAATGGCTGAAACGCCGCAACCATTTTCTGCTGCTTTACGCCGTCCTTCTGATGGCAGGTTCCCTCCTCATCCTTCCCGGTATTCAGCGCATCTATGAATACCGTGCGGGCAATACGCTAAGTACGGGCGTCCCGGCTATTTCCTATGTAGCCATGGGTATGCAGGAATCCAGCCGGGGAAACGGCTGGTACAATGGGTTTAACTTTTCCACCTATGAAAACAGTTATCTGGACGTGGAAGTAGCTTCCCAGAAAAGCAGGGACGCAATCCGGACATCCCTGTCGGCTTTTCAGGCAGATCCCGGCTATGCACTGCGCTTCTATGCAGAAAAATTCCTGTCCCAGTGGACGGACGGCACTTATTTCTGCAGGCAGGCCACCCTGCATCACACGGACGGACGCACCCGGTTTGTGGAGAAGCTGTATACCGGCAGCCTGTCCCTGCCCTTTAATCATTACTGTGATATCTATCAGCTTCTGGTCTACGGCAGCGCCCTGCTCTGCCTGCTGCAGCAGTGGAGCCGAAGGAAAAAACCTTCAGCTTCCGGCCTGCCGCTCTATACGGGCATGATCGCCGTCTTGGGAGGATTTCTGTTCCATATGGTGTGGGAAGCCAATTCCCGTTATATCTTTCCTTATTTTTTGCTTCTGCTGCCCTACGCCGCCTGGGGGCTTGGCACCCTCTACACTGCGCTGATGCAGAGAAAATAACGGCTCTGCCATTGCATTCCTTTCCCAGGCATGCTATGATGGGATTATGGAACAGTCCTGCTGTAAATATAAAAATTCGATTTATCATAGGAACAGAAAAGAGGCATATCTATGGAACAACCGGCAATTAAAGGCGGTACTCCTGTCAGGAGCACCCCTCTCAGTTACGGAAGACAATTTATCGATGACGAGGACATACAGGCCGTGGTGGATACTCTGAAAAGCGATTATCTGACCTGCGGACCGCGCATCACCCAGCTGGAACAGAAGCTCTGCGCTGTTACCGGCGCCAGATACTGCGTAGCAGTCAGCAATGGCACTGCGGCGCTGCATATCGCAGCTTTGGCCGCCGGCCTTAAGCCCGGCGATGAAGTCATCACCACGCCCATTACCTTTGCCGCCAGCGCCAACTGTGCCCTGTACTGCGGAGCAAAGCCCGTCTTTGCGGACATTAATCCCCATACCTATAATATTGATCCCTCCTCCATCCGGGCGCATATTACGCCCCGTACCAAGGCGGTGGTGGCAGTGGACTTTACCGGCCAGGCAGTGGAACTGGACGAAATCCGCACCATATGCCGGGAACATCACCTAACCCTGATCGAGGATGCCGCTCACTCCATCGGCACCCGATATAAAGGACAGCCCGTGGGCAGCCTTGCGGATATGACCACCTTCAGCTTCCATCCGGTGAAAACCGTGACCGCCGGGGAGGGGGGGGCAGTGACCACCAATAGCAAAGAGCTTTATGACAAGCTGGTTTTGCTCCATGCCCACGGCATCACCCGCAACCGCAGCCAGATGGTACATCCCAGCGATGATCCCTGGTATAACGAGCAGGTACATTACGGCTTTAACTACCGCATGACAGAATTCCAGGCTGCGCTGCTGATCAGCCAGCTGGATAAGCTGGAACTGTTTTCCGCAAGGCGCAGGGAGATCGTGGCAAAATATGATGCCGCCTTTTCCGAAATCCCCCAGCTGCAGGTGCAACAGGAGATCCCCGAATCCGATACCACTCGCCATCTGTATATCCTGCGGCTGCGCAGCGGTATGCTCAGCTGCACCCGCAGGGAGTTCTTTGACGCCCTGGGAGCAGAAGGGATTCGTTCCCAGGTACACTATCTCCCGGTATACTGGCATTCCTACTACGAAAGCCTGGGCTATGAAAAGGGCCTCTGCCCCCAGGCAGAGCAATATTATCAGGAGGTCATGAGCCTGCCCCTGTACTATGGTCTGACTGACCGGGATGTGGAGGATGTCATTCATGCAGTGAAAAAGCTGGTGGCGTATTATACACAGCTTTAACGACCCGCTGATTCTTCATGTTTCTATTTGGGCAGTATCGCAAGCGAGGCTTGCGATACTGCATGGGGATACGTATGATTTTCCGGCCTTTTGTCAATCCGTTCATTCTGATTAGCTGAATTAGAGTAACCGTTCAGCAGCTCCAAGATACGCATCCCCATCTCAAACCGCCCTGCCTCATTCAAGTGGACTTCATCCTGAAGATACTCCGCAGCATTATCCCTGTCAATTCCCAGTTCTCCATAATTATCCAGCACCGGCAGAGCATATTCCTCTGCCAGCTCCAATACAGTTTTCACATAATCCGTAAAAACATAAGCTCCCTCTCCTACAGGATTCGTGCCATATTGGTTGTAAATGATAAAATTCGGACTCATGAGAACCAGCTGAGCTTGGGGAAACATACCCTTCAGCTCCTCTATCCCTGTGCGCAGAGCTCCTGCATAGGTATCCGTATCGTAAGGATCTTCGCTGCTGACCGGAAATCCCTTGATATAGTCATTAATCCCAAACACCAGAAAAATGACCATATTTTCCCCCTGTGCGACGGTCTGCTTCAAAACCGCTGCAGTCTGCACTGCGGGAGGTACATTCTCTTTCGGATCGATGCCGCTGCTGTCCTCCCGGTCAATCGCCTGCAGCAGATCCCCCAGGGCTGGGCACTGGGGATCTCCGTATGCAGCCGCCATTCCGCCGTATCCGCAATTCAGCACCTCCGCCCCTGTGAAAGCTTCCACCACACCCGTGACTGCCAGGGAACCCGTGAAATTCCCAAAGGTACTGTCTCCGATAAATAATAACGTGGTATCCTCCATGCCGGCCAGCGTCCTGTCATCCTCATACCAGTCTGCAATCAGTTCCCTGGCGGCTGTCATACGCTGCTCCAGATTATCCAGGGTCAGCTGATATTCTCCCCTGATATAATAGGCCAGCAACATCGTAGCCACATCCTCTGTGGGCATCTTCTGCTGGGCATAGTTGCTGCTGTTGCACACCAGCCACTCCTTATCGCAGGCAAAGAATACCTTGGCATTCTCTTCCTGCACCAATGAGGCTATGGCTTTTTCATATCGGTCAATGACTGCCTGACACTCCTTTTCCTCTTTTTCCCGCCAGTAATCCATGGACGGATTTGCTACGAAAATCTCCCAGGACGTCCCGGGAGTCTCCCGGATCATGGGAAGCAGAGAAGTCTCCAGTGGGTATTCCTCCTCCAGGCATTCCGGGTCCAGCCCCAGGAAAACCGTTTCCGGCACAATGGACAGGCTATCCAGATATTCCAGCGTCCCCGCCAGCTCTCTGCCGTTTTCCATCACCATCTCCGCCTTGAAGGTTTCCAGCCCCCGCCAGTAGGATATATAATAGGTATCATAGGAGCTAATGGGATACATGGACAGGAATAAATGAGCGTACTCCTCCTCCTTGGCAGTATCCAGCTCCTCCCGGATCAGCTTGATCCTGCGCTCATACCGCAGATCTGCCATGATCTTCCTGACACTATGGGTGCTGTTTCCCGCATTGAGGCTGCGCTCTTTTCCCGGCCAGACCAGGATCCACAGCAGGAGTACGGCTCCCAGCAGCAATATTCCTATGATTATTCCCCATCTTCCCCTCTTCTGTCTCATCCGGTCTCACCATCCCAATCTCTGCGTTTTCCTTTTCTCTGTCTATCCCATCTGTGTCCTATCTTGTCCGGTATACACATACCTTCCCATCCTGCCCGATCTGTTCCATACCGGCCTCCTCGCACATTTGCTGCAGCTGCCCTCCCGTGGGAACAGTCAGATAAAGGCTCTGCAGCTCATCCAGATGGGTCTCTACATAATCCCGGTAACAGCAGCTGATTCCCCAGCCCTCCGGCAGGGCATACAGGATCTGCCAATCCGTCAGCACCGTCTCACCGGACCGGGAATCTGCCAATACGTCATTAAACGTCCAAATCACCACATTATCAAAATCAGGAGCCTCCTCTTCGTTCAGTTCCAGCTTCTGCTCAAAGATCTCCTCCCAGTACTCCAGCTGTGCTATCCTCTCCTGATCCTCATAGTAGACCTGATAATCCCCGGGCTGATCTCCCCGGTACCAGAACAGATAGACGCATAATGCGCCGAGTATCATGGCCTTTTTATAAAACCGGGTCTCCATCAGGGCAACCACCACGATGCCCACAGCCATAAAGGTCAGCAGATGCTTGCTTCCCTCCTTCATCTTATACATCAGCAGTAGAGCCATCCACATACTGAAAAAGCAGAATGCAAGATATCCGTTAAGCATCGCCTGCTTTTTCCTTTTTTTCCGCAGATCTGACACAGATTGCCATATCAGGATCGCCAGCATCGCAAGATAGACTGCAAAAAAAGCGCCCTCCGCCAGACCGCTCCGCAGCCCCTGCAGCGTAAGTGCAAAAAAGGTCTTTCCCTCATAATACAGCTTCACCAGAATCCCCCGGATCCCGCTGAAAATATGTCCCTGCAGGAGGGGCTCCAGCCACTGGGTCTTAAACAGAGGTGTAAAATATTCCGCTCCCAGATAATATTTAATCAGCGCATAACACCCTGCCGTTGCTCCCAGGATCACCAGAGACCCTATTATCCCTGCCGCCCTCCTTCTCCTGATCCACAGCCAGGCCGGAGCCAGCATAAACAGGATCAGATAAGGGCGCATTAACGTCATAATCCCTGCCATCAAAAAAAGCAGCGCCAATTTCCCCGGGGTCTCCTTCTCCACAGTATGGATCAGCACGCCCCAATAGACGATCAGCATACTGAAGCAGATGATCTCCGGCATACCGCAGAGCATATACCGTGTATAGGGCATAAAACAGCAAAAAAGCAGCGCCATGATTCCCAGCTGCTTCCAGCCGGGCTTTACCAGCAATACAAATGCCGTCAGCGCCAATGTCAGAAAGAGAATATTGCTGTAAATAGGCGCCATCAGATTCCATCCGAATATCAGCCCATACAGCAGCCAGGGCCATACCAGCACCGGGCTCCAGGCTGCAAAGGACAGCTTCAATGCATGACTTTCATTAAAGCCAAAATATCCCTGGGGATATCCATGGGACAAAATCCCCTCCACCTGCTTATAATAGAACAACTCATCATTCCACTCCGATGCCGGCAGATACACCTGGGACAGGCTGCGTCCGTCTGCAGCACAGGTGATCACACAGCCCAAAACCGGCAGAAGCGCCATCAGCGCTGCCTTAAGCGTCAATATCCTTCTATCCTTATTCCACCATTCCCACAGCTTTTTCATCCGCATATCCCTCTAATTCTGCTGCTTTTCCTTACGATCGCCCAAGTCTTCCACCTCATGCATACCGCTGGTCATACCTGCGATACTGTGCGGATCCAAACTGACTCTCTCCCGGATCACATATTGAGGCGAATTATTCATGCTGATGTAGATCCGTCCGATATATTCCCCGATCAGACCCAGCATGACCATAATCATCCCGCCGAAAAACACAATGGCAGCCATGGTAGAGCTAAAACCAATGGGGACATCCGGATTCATCAGGCGTTTTATAATGGTATACAGCCCATACAGAAAACCCACCGCAGCGCTTAAGCACCCGATCCCGGTGGCGAGCCGCAGCGGCTTTACCGAAAAGGCCGTAAAACCGTTAAACCACAGACTGATCAGCTTTTTCAGCGTATATCCCGAGCTGCCTTCCTCCCGCTCCCGGTGCTGCACCTCCACATTGATAATATTTTGGGTGGACCGCAATACCAGTCCAATGACATAGGGATAGGAATTCTCATATCGGATCATATCCTCCACCACAAAGCGCCGCACTGCGAAATAGCTGGAAACATAGAGTTCCTTCGGCTTTCCCAGCATAATGCGGGTCATCAGCTCATTGACCTTGCTGCCCAGATTCCGAAAAGCCGAATGCTGCTTATGGGTATAGCTGGCATAGACCGCATCATAGCCCTCCTCCAGCTTCTCCAATAATTTTCCTGCTTCATTGGCCGGAGTCTGCCCATCGTCGTCCAGGCATACCACATATTCCCCCTCCGACTGCCGCAGCCCCGCCATCAGCGCTGCATGCTGGCCGAAATTGCGGGCAAAGCTGATCCCTTTTATCCGTCCATCCTCCTGACAAAGCCGCCGGATGACCGCCCAGGTTCCATCCGGCGAACAGTCATTGACCAAAATGATCTCATGGTCGTATTGCGCCATCCCCTCCATGGTCTCATGGATCTCCGCCACCACATGCTCCAATGTATGCTCTGACCGGTAACAGGGGATCACAAAGCTGATTCTTTTTTTTGTACTGTCCATCACTCCTCTCATTCCGGAACCTGTACTCCGGCGAGCGTACGTGC
>CALWLO010000100.1 GCA_944381545.1 uncultured Acetatifactor sp.
AAGGGACGATTCTCCTTTTCTTCCAGAGCCAGATTCTCCCGCTCACGGATCTGTCGGGCTTTCTCCGCATCCCGATATTGCTTATAGATCACATCGTTCAGCATAAATGTGGTCCCCTGCTCGTCCAGATGTCCCTGGGGAAAGATGCCCAGACGCAGCATCCGCTTAATATCCCGCAGTATATAGCCCCGGCTCTGCTGCGTGCTCTCCGCCAGTTGAGCAATCTCTCCGTACATCTTGCTGCCGCAGAGCTGGATATAGCGGTCGGCCCGCTTCAACCGCCGGTGCTTGGCGCATCCCAGACGGATCATTCCAAAGAAAAACAGCAGCATGATGCAGCCCACCAGCATTCCCGACACACCGCCGGCCAGCAGGGCAATCAAAAGCGTCAGGCCGCCGATTCCCATACCGATACCGCCAAACACTTTGTAAAGCACACCGGCCACACTGCCTACACGCTTGGTCTTCACCAGGGGAGCCTGACGCACCGAAGCGGGAGGCTGATGGTAGGGGGTGCCTCCTGCTGCGCCGCCCTGGCCGCCCCGGAATCCCTTTCCCGGCTGTCCGCTCTGACCGCCCCCGGCTCCATTTCCCGGCTGTCCGCTCTGGGCGGCCCGGTTCAACGTCTGTCTTCCCGGCCCCTTGGTGGTGCTCCAGCTGGCGCTGAAAGACTCATGCTGCTCCATCCAGTCCTGCCAGTTCTTCTTCATCCTCTCCTTCTGCCGGTTATATCTGGCTGTGCCCTCCGCACTACCGCCGGAAAAGGTATAATCCGCAGCATTCTTTACCTGCTCGCCGGCCTCTCTCAGGGCGTTGCTTACACTCTGGCCTAACAAATCATTCAGATTTTTAAAATCACCACTGGCCAATCCCTCCGATAAAGCTTCACGGATCTGCTCCCCCAGTGCGCTGTTATTCTCATTTTCACTCATGGATATCAAACCTCAACTCTAAAGGGCAGAAGATTCCAAATGCACGCATTACCATCTGCTCGGGCAAGCCCGGCAGATGATTCTGCATGCACTTGACTCTGCCCTATACGCACATTATCACACATATGCGGGTGGTTCGCAAGAATTTTCATAAAAATTTAAGAGCTTCTTTCAGCGATCCATTTCTGTCACTCGTCCGGTGGACTTATGCTCCCTGATAATGCCGTCAATCTCTTTCAGATCTGTGGACAGCAGATCGCCGGGAATCGTGTTTTTCAGGGAGCTGGTAGCATTGCCGTACTCCAGCGCCCTTTGATAGTCCCCTTCCTTAGACAACAGACCATAAAGCACACCGGAGATATAGGCGTCACCGCTGCCGATCCGGTCCACCACCTCAATGTCCGCATAGGGCGGCTCCTCGAAATAGATATCGTCCTTTGCACTGTAGATGATAGAACCGAAAGTATGCCGCTTGGGACTATGTACCACTCGCTGGGTAGAAGCCACGATGGAGATGGGATAATCCTGCGTAAAGCTCTTCATGATCTCCCGGATGCTGCCCTCCTTTAAGAAAGTCAGACGCGCGGTATCCTCCGAACAGAAAAATATATCCACATATGGCAGGATCCTCTCGATGCATTCCTTGGCCTCCGCCCCCGTCCATAGATTACCCCGGAAGTTCACATCAAAGGAAATGATAGCCCCCTTTTCCTTAAAACGCCTGATCATCTCGATGGCTGTCTCCCGCAGCTGTGGACTTAAAGCCAGGGTAATGCCGCTGGTGTGAAAGCACCGGGCTGCTTCATAAAGGCTCTCGTCGTAGTCTGCAGTGGTCAGCTTGTTGACAGAGGTATTTTTCCGGTCATAGACAATTCTGGGCTTACGGGGATAGGCGCCGCTCTCATAATAGTATACCCCAAGGCGGGCATCCTTATCTTGGTCATATACCAGATAGTCGTCACTGACACCGCAGAGGCGGACACGGTTCTTGATATAGGTGCCAAGATCATTGGCGGGCAGCTTGGAAATGATTCCGCAGCGCAGACCCAGCATGGCCGCACCGGTTATGGCATTCAGCTCTGCGCCTCCTGCCTGCTTGCCCAGGGTTTCCCCTCTGGTGATTCTCTCATTGTCGGGCGGCGACAGACGCAGCATCAGTTCGCCCAGTGCCAGCAGATCAAATTCCTTTTTCATACACGTATCCTACCTTTCTTTCCTGTTTAAACGCTTCAACTGTATATCTATTTTATCATGATTATGTCAAGAGGTAAAGGCGGTGCAGAATAAATCTCACTTCTTTTCTATCAGCAGCGCCTGCATATCCTCCAGCAGCTGTTCGGTGGAATCCAGCAGGGTCTGGGCATCCTTCTCAATGACGCCGCACTTTTGGTACTTATAGGTAAAAAAGGGATTGCCGTAGGCAGTAAACCACAGCTTTTCTCCATAGCTTTTCAAAAAGCCGGGGATCCGCTGCGCCGCAATGGGTGCATCTGAGCGGAAGGTAAAAACAATACGCTCATTTTTCCCCTTCACCTCTGTCATATACAGCTTATGGGCCGCCACCCGGATCAGGGCAATCCGCAGCAGATGATCCACCGAACCGGGAATTGCTCCGAAACGATCCAGCAGTTCATCCTTCATATCGTCCCGCTCCCGAATCGTTTCAATGCCGGCAATACGCTTGTAAATATCCAGCTTCTGCACTTCATTGACAATATACTCCGGCGGGATAAAGGCGTCCACATCCAGATCCACTGCAGTGGCAAAATCCTCGGTCATCGTAATGCCCTTTCTTCGCTGCACCGCCTCATTGAGCATCTTGCAGTACAGATCATAGCCCACTGCCTCCATATGACCGTGCTGGCGCATTCCCAGCAAATTGCCCGCACCCCGGATCTCCAGATCCCGCATGGCAATCTTAAATCCGCTTCCCAGATCCGTAAATTCCCGGATGGCCGCCAGGCGCTTCTCCGCAACCTCCTTTAACATCTTATCCCGCTTATACATGAGAAACGCATAGGCTGTCCTGTTGGAGCGCCCCACCCGTCCTCTGAGCTGATACAGCTGGGACAGCCCCAGATTGTCCGAATCATGAATAATGATGGTATTCACATTGGAGATATCCAGTCCTGTCTCAATGATAGTGGTGGAAACCAGCACGTCAATCTCTCCCGCAATAAAGTCCACCATGATTTTTTCCAGTTCATGCTCCTTCATCTGCCCATGGGCACAGGCTACCGTGGCCTCCGGCACCAGCGCTGCAATCCCCGAGGTGATATCCGCAATATTATTTACCCGGTTGTAGACGTAAAATATCTGGCCTCCCCGGGCCATCTCCCGGACAATGGCTTCCCTGACCAGTTCTTCATTATATTCCATAACATAGGTCTGAATGGGCAGGCGCTCATCCGGCGCCTCCTCCAGCACACTCATATCCCGGACGCCGATGAGACTCATATGAAGGGTACGGGGAATCGGCGTAGCCGTAAGGGTCAGCACATCCACATTTTCTTTCAGCTTCTTGATTTTTTCCTTATGAGCCACTCCAAAGCGCTGCTCCTCATCAATGATCAAAAGACCAAGATCCTTATATTTCACATCCTCCGACAATACCCGGTGAGTGCCGATGACAATATCCACCATGCCCTTCTGCAGATCGCCGATGGTTTTTTTTATCTCGCCCGGGGTGCGGAAACGGGATAACAGCTCCACCCGAATCGGGAAATCCTTCATCCTCTGGGTAAAGGTGTTGTAATGCTGCTGGGCCAGGATTGTGGTAGGCACCAGATATACCACCTGTTTGCCATCCTGTACCGCCTTGAAAGCCGCCCGGATGGCAATCTCCGTCTTGCCGTATCCCACATCCCCGCATATCAAACGATCCATGATCCTGCTGCTCTCCATATCCGCTTTGGTGTCAGCGATAGCCGCCAGCTGATCCTCCGTCTCCTCAAAGGGGAACATCTCCTCAAACTCCTTCTGCCATACGGTATCCTTTCCAAACTGATAGCCCTGGCTTTGCTGCCGCAGGGCATACAGCTCCACCAGATCCCCCGCCACCTCTTCCACGGCGCTGCGAACCCTGGTCTTGGTACGCTCCCATTCCCTGGTGCCCAGCTTATTCAGCTTCGGTCTGCTGCCCTCTGCAGAAGCATATTTTTGGATCACATCCAGGCCGGTGGCCAGCACATAGAGATTCCCCCCGTCACGGTACTCTATCTTCATGTAGTCCTTAACGACCTTTTCCACCTCTACTTTTTCAATTCCCCGATAGATACCCAGCCCGTGGGTTTCATGCACCACATAATCCCCCACCTTCAGCTCATGGAAATCGTTGATCTTCTGTCCCTGATACCGCTTTTTCTTTTTTTTCTTTTTCTCTGCGCCGAATATGTCGGACTCGGAGATCACCACATACTGAATCAGCGGATATTCAAAGCCCTTATTCACATGTCCATAATAGGTCAGCACCTCCCCCGGCTGTATCTCCCGTAGGGGATCCTCCGTATAGACGGCCGTCAGCCCATATTCCCGCAGATCCTCCGCCAGACGCTTCGCCCGGGTTCGGGAACCGGATAACAGCAGCACCCGGTAGCCCTGTTTCCGATACCGGGACAGATCCTTCACCAACGCCTCAAAGCTGTTGTTGTAGGGAGATACATTTCTGGCGGATATCATCACCCGGGATACAGGCTTTAACAGACTGTTTTTTCCATCCATAGCAGAAAGGGATACCACGGCGGATTTCAGACACTTTGCCATGACCTGTTCTTTGCTGTAAAGAATAGCCATCTGTCCGGGAAGCACATAGCCCTTCTGGGCTCGCTGCTCCATGCTTTCCCGAAATTCCAGCTCCACCGCATCTGCATGTTCTGCAATCCGGGCGGGCTCATCCAAAAAAAACACCAGATTCTGTCTGCCGCTTAACGCTTCCATCCGCTGCAGCAGCTCCGGCAGTGTCAGTGTATCCTGATAAAAATACCGGATATAGCTTTCCAGATTCACTTTCGAATGGAATTCCAACAACTGCTCCTTCAGCTCCCCGATCTGGGAGCTGATCCGGTGGGCCGCCTCAGTGAGAAAGGCTTCCCGCAGCTTCTTTTCCTGCTCCTTTGCCTCTGCTTCGATCCTGCTTACGCCCATCTCCAGCCGCTCCCTGCTCATAATAAATTCCGCCGCCGGATAAATGGTAACGCTTTCCAGCTTTTCGATAGAACGCTGACTCAGTACATCAAAGGAGCGGATAGATTCCACCTGATCTCCCCACAGTTCTATGCGGTAGGGATTCTCCTGGGTCAGATCATAGATATCCACGATACCGCCCCGGATGGAAAACTGTCCGCAGTTCTCAACCTGGTAGGTTTTCTCATACCCCAGTGCCGCCAGCCGGGCGGCCAGAGCCGTCTCATCCACCGTGCCTCCGTTTTCCACTGTCAGGATATCCTCCCGGGGATTCCACTGTACCTGGGGCGTCATCATTGCGGCAAAGGTAGTGATCAGCGTCAGAGGTTTTCCCTCTGCGATCCGCCGCAGTACCCGTACTCTCTCCCGGGTCAGCTGGTTACCGCGGATGTCCGCCTGAAAGAAGATCAGATCCTTAGCCGGATACAGCAGGGTATTCCTGTCATAGAAGCGGTATTCCTCATACAGTTCCCTGGCCTTCAGATCACTGTAGGTCACAATGACCTTATAGCGCAGGCCGTCGGACAGTCCATATATCATATGCAGTTTCTGGGAATCCACACAGCCGCTCAGCGCAATCGGGGTTCTCCCCCTGCGGATTTCCTCTTTGACCTGGCCAAACTCCGCCAGCTCCTGTAAGGGAGCCAATAATGCCTGCATCCCGTTTTCCCTCCTGCTTCCTCACACTTTCTTCTTGGTATTATACCGGTTCATAGCGCCGTCTACATCGCCCTGCATAATCATGCAGATAGCATCAGCGGCTTTTTCCGCTGTCTGTGCCAGCACCTTTTTTTCCTGATCCGTAAAATGCCCCATCACATAATCCTTCAAATCATAGCCTGGGGGCTTTTCTCCCACTCCCATCCTGATTCGGATAAAATTCTCATGTCCCAGATGCAGAATGATATTTTTCAAACCGTTATGACCTCCGGCGCTGCCCTTTTTTCTGATCCGCAGCTGCCCCACATCCAGACTGATGTCATCGGAGATCACCACCAGCTGAGCAGTCTCGTCCACCTTATAGTAGTCCAACACCTCCCGGATGCTCTCTCCGCTTAAATTCATATAGGTATAGGGCTTTACCAGGATTACCTTCTGTCCGTCAATATAGCCCTTGCCGATGACCGCCTTATGCTTCTTCTCGAGCACAGGGATCTGATATTTCTGTGCAATATCATCTATTACCCGAAAGCCGATATTATGCCTGGTATTTTCATATTCTCTGCCCGGATTGCCCAGGCCTGCAATGATAAACATAATGCTCCTCCATCCATTTAATACGCATCCTTATGATACCCAAAATAGGCTGCAAATTCAAGCGGAAAATAGGCGATGCCGAATTTCCGTGCATGGAAAAGGAGCCGCCGCAACTATGCAGCAGCTCCCTTCCCCGATATCTGATGAAAGGATCCCTATTTAGGCTTACTCCTCCGGCTGAGCCAACGCCTTTTCATAGCTTTCCAGAATCACATTCTGAATATGCTCCCTGGCAGCAGAATTGATGGGGTGGGCAATATCCCGATGCTCTCCGTCTGCTGCCCTCTTGCTGGGCATAGCGATAAACATCCCCTTATCTCCCTCGATCACCTTGATATCGTGTACCACAAACTCATTATCCAATGTGATGGACACAATGGCTTTCATCTTTCCTTCCTTTGCGATCTTGCGAACCCGTACATCTGTAATCTGCATCAGATTAATCCCCCTTAGTAAAATGACCTAGATAACAAATCTATCATTCTTCTCTACAACGATCCTGATACCCTCCTCACCGATAAAACGGGAACCGGCACGGATGGTATCACGGCTCTCCACAATACAATTCTCAATATAAGTATTATCGCCGATATAAACGTCATTTAAGATAATGGAGTTCTTGATCACACAGTTGTTGCCAATATAACTCTTCTTAAAGACCACGGAATTTTCCACCACACCGTTGACGATACAGCCGCTGGAAATCAGACTGTTGCGGATCTCTGCGCCCGGGTTGTATTTGGCCGGCGGCAGATCATCCACCTTGGAATAAATATCCGGATACTGCTTAAAGAAGTAATTACGCACCTCGGGCTTTAGGAAATCCATATTGGTTCTGTAATAGTCCTCCACGGATGCAATATTGCGCCAATAATCCTTGATCTTATAAGCGTAGATCCGCTTCATATCCTTGTAACGGATCAGGATGTCCCGCACAAAATCATATCTGTCCTCCTGGGCACACTTTTCAATCATTTCGATCAGATGACGGCGGCGGATCACATAGATCCCACAGGAAATCGTATTGCTCTTGGCCTGCAGCGGCTTTTCTTCAAACTCTGTAATCCGGAAGTCTTCATTCATCTTCACCGTGCCGAAGCGTTCGATCTCCGTGCCCGGTTCCATATCCCGGCAAACCACGGTGATATCCGCTTTTTTCTCAATATGGTACTCAAGTACCTTGTTGAAATCCATCTTATACACACCGTCACCGGACGCAATCACCACATAGGGCTCATGGCTGTTCTTCAGCCATGTCAAATTCTGAGCAATGGCATCTGCCGTACCCCTGTACCAGTTGCTGTTATCCATGGTTACCGCCGGCGTAAAAACATACAGTCCGCCCTGCTTACGTCCGAAGTCCCACCATTTGGATGAGCTCAGATGCTCATTCAGGCTTCTGGAATTATACTGGGTAAACACCGCAACCTTCTGGATATGGGAATTGGACATATTACTAAGTGTAAAATCAATGCTTCGGTAGCTTCCGGCTACCGGCATGGCACAGATGGCCCGCTTCTGTGATAACTCTCTCATTCGGTGGTTATTACCACCTGCCAAAACGATCCCTATAGCTCTCACTGTTATCTCTCCTCTGCCTTAATTAATGTCTTGCCGCTTGCCAGATAACCATCCGGATAATCTGCGGCAGCGGTCACTCCTGCGATCACCGTGTTCTTGCCCACGCTGACCCCATCAGGAATCACACTCTTTTCTCCCACAGTCACCAATCCGTGATTATAAATATGAGGTGCGGTCTCATTTTCCGCTTCCTCTCCCACACCCAGCTTTACATTGCTGCCGATCTGCACATTCTCCGCAACAATCGCCTTATTCACCTCGCAGCCGGGACCTATAACGGTATGATTCATCACAATGGAGTCGCGGATCACTGCGCCTTCCCCGATGGTTACGCCGCAGCCGATCACGGAATTGTATACTTTTCCATAAACATCGGTACCCTCACCAACGATACAGCGCTCTACCACACTGTCCTCGGACATATACTGGGGCGGCAGAATATCGCTTTTGGTATAGATCTTCCAATATTCTTCATACAGATTGAACTCCGGCACAATATCGATCAGCTCCATATTGGCTTCCCAGTAGGAATTTAAGGTGCCCACATCTTTCCAGTAGCCGTTGAACTCATAGGCATACAGCGGCGCTCCCTTTTCATGGCAGTAAGGAATCACATGTTTGCCAAAGTCCAAAGCAGGCTGATCTGCCATGGCCAGCAGCGCCTCCTTCAGCGTCTTCCAGTTAAAAATATAGATACCCATACTGGCCAGATTGCTTCTGGGATGCTCGGGCTTCTCCTCAAAATCAGTAATCCGCCTGTTCTCATCAGTGATCATGATACCGAAACGGCTGGCCTCCTCCATGGGCACAGGCATTACCGCAATGGTTACCTCCGCATGATTCGCCTTATGATAATCCAGCATTACCTCATAGTCCATCTTATAAATATGGTCACCGGACAGGATCAGGATATATTCCGGGTTAAAACTCTCCATGTAGTCAAGATTCTGGAAAATCGCATTTGCCGTACCGGTGTACCACTCGCTGTTGGTACTTTTCTCATAGGGAGGAAGTACGGTCACACCGCCGATATTCCGATCCAGATCCCAGGGAATACCGATTCCGATATGGGTATTCAGTCTCAGCGGCTGATACTGAGTCAAAACGCCTACCGTATCAACGCCTGAATTAATGCAATTGCTCAGGGGAAAATCAATAATACGGTATTTCCCGCCAAAAGCCACTGCGGGCTTGGCTACCTTCGCTGTGAGAACCCCCAGGCGGCTGCCCTGTCCTCCAGCCAATAACATGGCAATCATTTCTTTCTTAATCATGTCGTCACCTCAATCCAGCATAATATACAAAGCTCTCTCCGGCCTTGTGTTGCTCACATTTATGTCATGCGCTCCGCACATGCGCATTTGGCGGATGTGCTCTTACGGGCAGAGCCTCGAAAATGTTACACATCCTGCCTTGAATAAGGTTATTATATCATAATTGCTTCGCAATCATGATGGATGGCCATCCGGCCGTTTCCTGCCTTGAATAAGGTTATTATATCATATCCATTTCACAATGTGAATATTATTTACAAAAAAAAGATGATTTTTACCTTTTTTTCATTCAATTTTACCAGAAATTTTCCATTATAAAAATGCATTTGTTTTTTGCCCCTACAGAGTATATAATAGTATTAAAGAAAA
>CALWLO010000101.1 GCA_944381545.1 uncultured Acetatifactor sp.
TATCCATGCAGGGACTGGGATATAAAGAGATCTTGGATTATCTGGCCGGGGAGATCTCTTTGGAGGAGGCCGTCTACCGCATCAAGCGGGATACCCGGCACTTTGCTAAACGGCAGCTGACCTGGTTTCGCCGGGAGCGGGAGGTGATCTGGCTCAATAAACCGGATTATGGATATGATGATATAAGGATTCTGGAGGCCATGCGGCAGCATCTGCGGGCGGCGGGTATTCAGTGATGTTTAGGGAAGTCTGCCCGGAAAGCGGTACCGCAAGCGGTGTCTGCGGTATGCATGGGGATGAATATACAGGGAGAGGAAAATAGGAATATGGGATATGATATCTATGAGTCCCTGGGGATATCCAGGGAGGTATATGAATACGGAGAGGCGGTCATTGCCAGGCTCAGGGAGCGCTTTTCAGAGATCGATGCCACTGCGGAATATAACCAGCTGAAGGTACTGAAAGGCATGCAGGAGCATCAGGTCAGTGAAGCCTGTCTGCTGGGCACCACCGGTTATGGATACAATGACCTGGGAAGGGATACCCTGGAGCAGGTATATGCATCGGTATTTCATACAGAAGATGCTCTGGTGCGCCCCCAAATCACCTGCGGCACCCATGCGCTGGCGCTGGCTTTGATGAGCAACCTGCGGCCGGGGGATGAACTGCTCTCCCCGGTGGGAAAGCCTTACGATACTCTGGAGGAGGTCATCGGGATCCGTCCCTCCAGAGGCTCCCTGGCAGAATACGGTGTGACCTATGCCCAGGTGGATCTGCTGCCGGATGGCAGCTTTGACTATGAAGGGATCCGCAGAAGCATCAATGCACGTACCCGTCTGGTGACGATTCAGCGTTCCAAGGGCTATCAGACCCGGCCCACCCTTTCCGTGTCCAGGATCGGCGAACTGATTGCCTTTATCAAAGAGATCAAGCCCGATGTGATCTGTATGGTGGATAATTGTTATGGGGAATTTGTGGAAACCATAGAGCCCAGCGATGTGGGGGCGGATATGGTGGTAGGCTCCCTGATCAAGAATCCCGGCGGTGGGCTTGCTCCTATCGGCGGCTATATTGCGGGGAAAAAGGAATGTGTGGAAAATGCAGCCTGCCGCCTGACATCCCCGGGGCTGGGCAAAGAGGTGGGGGCCTCCCTGGGAGCGCTCGGCGCCTTCTATCAGGGATTTTTCCTGGCACCCACAGTAACGGCAGGCTCTTTAAAGGGCGCTGTTTTTGCCGCCAATATTTATGAGCATTTAGGCTATCCGGTAGTGCCTGACGGCAGGGAATCCCGGCATGATATTATCCAGGCAGTGACCTTTGGCTGCCCGGAGGGAGTAATAGCTTTCTGCGAGGGTATTCAGGCTGCAGCTCCGGTGGACAGCCATGTGACTCCCGAGCCTTGGGATATGCCCGGCTATGATGCGCAGGTAATCATGGCGGCCGGAGCCTTTGTGTCCGGTTCTTCCATTGAGCTGTCGGCGGACGGCCCCATCAAGCCTCCTTATGCGGTATATTTCCAGGGAGGGCTGACCTGGCAGCATGCCAAATTCGGCATTTTAAGGTCTCTGCAGTCTCTTGTCGATAAAAGGCTGGTGACAGCGGAGGCTGTCACAAAAGCAAGAGAAAAAGTGAAAGATTCCGGGTTATAAATCTCGGATTAGGTGTGTACAGAGCTGCAAAAATATGGTAAGATGAGTAAGACGCTTTGCAGAGTATCTGCCAAAAGGAACCAAAATAAAAAGCGTAGGAAACGAAAGAGTAATACAAACGAAAGTTGAGGGAATACTTTGAAGAGGATCAACTGGGTATTTATTGTGCTGGTATTGATCGGTTTTGTCATTGGCCGCTTTATCGGAACCTATTTCAGCGGAAGCTTTCTGAATTACGGTCAGACCTTTGGACTGAGCAGTCCCATCGTACTGGATCTGGGCTTCATCATTTTTACTTTCGGACTGCAGATCCAGATTACCATTGCCAGCGTCATCGGTGTAGTGATTGCACTGATTGTATATCGGTTCATCAGATAGTCCTGCGGGGAGCCGCACATGGGAGAGGGCGGACAGGAGGACTATGAAGCAATTCAATAAAGTAAAGCAGGAGAACCTGCCATATGAAAAATTTCTTCGTTTCGGACCGGAGAGTCTGACAGAAAGCGAATTATTAGCCATTATCCTGCGGACGGGCACCAGGGATAAAAGTGCGCTGGAGCTGGCCCAGGAGGTGCTGGCACTGGCGGATCCTTCCCGGGAAGGACTGTTGGGACTGTACGACCTTCCGTTGGAACGCCTGATGGAGATTAAAGGCATCGGGGAGGTCAAGGCGGTGAAGCTTAAATGCATTACCGAGCTTTCCCGGCGCATTGCATCAGCATCTGCCAGGGAACGGATCTGTCTGCAAAAGCCGGAGACGGTAGCCGCCTATTATATGGAGCAGCTACGACATCGCAGAACGGAATGTGTGGTGTTGGTTTCGGTGGATGCCAAGGTCCATTTGCTGCGGGATACGGTGATGACAAGCGGCAGCGCTACCATGGCGCTGATCTCTCCGAGGGAGATTTTCCTGGAAGCACTGAAGAATCAGGCAGTCAGCATCATCCTGATCCACAATCATCCCAGCGGTGATCCTTCTCCCAGCAAAACGGATACAGAGCTCACCGGGCAAATTGCCGGGATGGGGCAGATGCTGGGGATCCCGCTGCTGGATCATATTATCATCGGAGATAACAGATATATGAGCTTTCGGGAATCAAAGCTTTTACCATAGCCGTTTACTTCCGATTGCCGCAGGTATTGGCACTGGAAAAGCCTGCAAAACTCAAATAGAGAAAGGGGCCTGTATTATGGCAAATAACGCATTCGGTATCGACCTGGGTACCAACAATATCAAGATTTACAGCAAGAATGATGACAAGATCATCGTAGAAAAGAATATGATTGCCATTGAGAATAAGAACACCTTGTTTGCCTATGGAGATTCTGCTTTTGAAATGTATGAGAAGGCGCCGGGAAATATTCATATTTCCTATCCTTTATCCAATGGGGTGATCGCAGATATTAAAAATATGGAGACGCTGGTGCGGTATTTTATCGGGGATATCCAGAAGGGAAAGAGCCTGCCGGCGGAATACTATATTGCGGTTCCAACAGATGTGACGGAGGTAGAGAAGAGGGCTTTTTATGATCTGATCAAGGATGCCAATGTCAAGGCCCGCAAGATTATGGTGGTGGAAAAGGCAGTTGCGGACGGCCTGGGAATGGATATTGATGTGAAGAATTCCCAGGGCGTCATTGTGGTAAATGTGGGATTTGAAACTACGGAGATCTCCATTTTATCCCTGGGCGGTATCGTGCTGAGCAGATTGATTAAGGTGGGCGGCGCAAAATTTGATGAAGCCATTCGTGCGGCGGTGCGCCGGGAATTCAGCCTGATTATCGGCGGCAAGACGGCAGAAGCGGTGAAGATGTCCCTGTCCGAGCTGGAGGAGGGAAATCAGGGAGCTGTAGTCTACGGCAGGGATATTGTGACAGGACTTCCGGTGGAACGGGAGATCCCCACTAAGCTTGTGGTGGATTCCTTAGAGGAGCATTTTAATACGATTGTGGATAATGTAAAGGTAATCCTGGAGAGGACTCCTCCCGAGCTGGCTGCCGATATTTACCGCAATGGTATCTATTTGACCGGCGGAGCGTCCCAGGTCAGCCACCTGGCGGAGCGCATCAGCCAGGGGACGGGGCTGAAGGTGAATATCTCCGAAAGCCCGCTGACCAGCGTAGCTGTAGGATTATCCAAGATCATCAACGAGGACAACTATAAAACAGTAGCGTATGCGATTGAAGGGATGAGTAAATGAGCCCAGTTATAAAGAAAAAAGGGGAGAAATTTACGATACCCAGTAAATATCTCCTTTTTATTTTAACCTGTTTGTGTACCGTACTGATGGGACTGACCTTTGGTACAGATATTTTTAATAGGCCGCTGAATACGGCTGTCGGCTATGTGGTGGTGCCCTTTCAGCAGGGTATCAGCAAGGTGGGCAGTTGGCTTTCCAGCCGAAAAGACGAGCTGATACAGATCCGTCAGCTTCTGGAAGAGAATGTACAGCTGCAGCAGCAGGTGGATGATCTGCTGGTGGAAAATACCCTGCTTCAGCAGGAAAAGGCAGAGCTCAGCCGTCTTCGGGAGTTATATCAGCTGGATAATCAATATGATGAATATCATAAGGTGGGCGCCCGGATTATTGCCCGGGACAGCGGAAACTGGTATTCCGCCTTTGTGATCGATAAGGGGGAGAATGACGGCCTGGCGATTGACATGAATGTGATCGCCAGCGGCGGACTGGTGGGCCGCATCAGCGAAATCGGGCCGAACTGGGCCAGGGTTACCTCCATCATTGCTGACAATTCCAATGTGTCCGCCAAGACCCTGAACTCTTCGGATACCATGATTGTTTCAGGAGATCTGCAGGCCATGCAGGACGGAGTGATCCGGTTTGGCCAGCTGATAGACAGCCAGGACGGGGTGGCAGTGGGAGATAAGGTAGTAACCTCCCATATCAGCGACAAATATCTGCCCAATATTCTGATCGGTACGATACATACCATCAACAGGGATTCCAACAACCTGACCAAATCCGGCTATCTGACACCCGCTGTGGATTTTGAGCATTTGGAGGAAGTGCTGGTAATTACGGATATGAAATGGGAGATGGAAGATGCTTAGAAAAATAATCCTGGCAGTAATGATCCTTTTTTGTTTCCTGCTGCAGACCACCATTTTCCGCAGCCTGGCTTTTGCAGGGATTGTTCCCAATTTGCTGATCGTACTGACCTCTGCTTTCGGCTTTATGAGAGGAGAGCGGGAGGGACTTTGGGTTGGTTTTTTTGCAGGATTGCTCTGCGATATTTTTTTTGGCGATATCCTGGGCTTCCATGCGCTGATATATATGTATATCGGTTTTTTAAACGGCAAGTTCTGCAGGATCTTCTACCCGGAGGATATCAAGCTTCCCATTGCGCTGATTACGGTCAGTGATCTGTCTTACGGCATGATCTGCTATGTGCTGCTGTTCTTGCTGAGGGGCAGGCTGGATTTCCTGTTTTATTTAAAGGCAGTGATCCTGCCGGAGGCAGTTTACACCATAGTTGTCACCTGTTTGCTCTATCCGCTGGTTCTGTTTGTAAACAACCGGCTGGAAGGCTTTGAAAGAAAGAGAGCGAAGAAATTTGTTTGATAAGCTGAAAGAAAAAATGATTCTTTTTTTTACCAGCAGACTGACGATCCTGACGGTTGTCTTTTTCCTGCTGGGAGGCATACTGATCTATCGGTGCTTTGTGCTGCAGATCGTGCATGGTCAGGAATATCTGGATGACTTTATCCTGCAGACAGAGAAGACGAGGGATATTGCCAGCTCCAGAGGCAGCATCAGGGATCGCAACGGCAATATTCTGGCATATGATGAACTGGCTTATTCCGTTAAGATAGAGGATGTGTATGAGAACAGCTCCAATAAGAACAGGGAGTTAAATGCCACGATAGAGAAGCTGATCCATATGATTGAAAAAAACGGCGACCATATCATCACCGATTTTAATATTGTGTTGGACGAAAACGGAAGCTATACCTATAATGTATCCGGTACCCGTCTGCTCCGTTTTTTGGCAGATGTTTATGGGTACACCACCATTGACCGGCTGAGTGAGGAGGAGCAGACCGCCACACCTGATGAAGTATTAGACTTTCTGGGAAAGAAATTTGCTATCGGTAGGTATGCCGTTGAGGGGGACAGCAAGAGTGAATTTCTTGTAGGGGAAGGTTATACTCCCGACGAGTTTCTGAAAATGGTCAATATCCGGTATGCCATGAATCTTACCAGCTACCGCAAGTATATCGGCACCACGGTGGCAAAGGACGTCAGTGAAGAAACAGTGGCCGTCCTTATGGAAAACCTGTATCAGTTAGATGGTGTTACAATCGTGGAGGATACGGTTCGCCGTTACAATGACAGTGAGTATTTTGCTCATATTTTGGGCTATACCGGCAAAATTGATTCAGACGAGCTGACAGATCTTAATGAGGAGGATCTGGAAAGCGGCGGTACGGGGGAGCGGTACAGCAGCAATGATGTGGTGGGCAAAAGCGGCATTGAAAAGTCCATGGAGACCACACTGCAGGGCACTAAAGGGTATGAGACGGTATGTGTGGATAACATGGGAAAGGTGATCAGCATCCTGGAACGTCAGGAGGCTCTTGCAGGCAATGACGTATACCTGACCATTGACAGGGATCTGCAGATTGCCTGTTACCATATTCTGGAGCAGCATATGGCCGGTATCCTGGTGGACAAGATCATCAATGCTAAGGAGGCGCCTTCCTCAAACAGCGGTGATATTAAGATTCCCATTTATGATGTATATTATGCCACAATCAATAACAGCGTCATCGACATTACCCGCTTTACAGAAGAAAATGCCGGAGAGACAGAGAGCGCTGTTCATGAAAAATACCTGGAATATAAGGAAAGGGTTTATGATCGCCTTCGGGAGGAGCTGCTGGAACAGAAGACCCCCTACAATAAACTCACTCTGGAATATCAGGTATACCAGCTCCATATTGTGAACACGATCCTGCGGGGCAGCGGCGTTCTTGACAGCGAACTGATAGATGCGGAGGATCCGGTGCAGATCGCCTGGTCTGCGGATGAGGTGATCAGTCTATATGAATATCTGAATCACTGTATTGCGGAGAACTGGATCAATGTGGACAAGCTCCAGCTGGAGCAGCAATATTCGGATTCTTCCGAGATTTATGAAAGGCTTTGTGACTATATTTCTGATGCGCTGGACAAGAATCTGGAATTCCAGAAGCTGATTTACCGTTTCATGATTAAAAATGATGTGATCAGCGGCAAACAGATCTGTATGATCCTTTGTGAGCAGAATGCTATTGAGATTCCTGAGGAGGATGAACAGAAGCTGTATGACGGTTCCCTGTCGGCCTTTCAATTTATGATAAATCGGATCACTTACCTGGATATCACCCCCGCACAGCTGGCGCTGTATCCCTGCAACGGCACGGCGGTGGTGACGGATGTGAACACCGGTGATGTGCTGGCCCTGGTATCCTATCCGGGCTATGATAACAATAAAATGGCCAATTCCGTGGATCCGGAATATTACAGCAAGCTTCTGGCGGACAAGACCAGCCCCATGCTGAATTATGCTACTCAGTATGCGGCGGCTCCCGGCTCCACCTTTAAGATGGTATCCTCCACGGCGGCGCTGATGGAGGGTGTGATTACTTTAACCGATAAGATTACCTGTACCGGAACCTACACCCAGGTAACGCCGTCTCCCAGGTGCTGGAGGCATGCGGGACATGGCTCGCTGAATGTCACTTCGGCGATTCAAAATTCCTGCAACTTCTTTTTCTATGAGATCGGGTATCGCTTCGCTACCAGAAGCGGCAGCTACAATGCCCAGGATGGTCTGGATATTCTGGCAAAGTATGCCCAGATGTACGGTCTGACAGAAAAGTCCGGTGTGGAGATTGAAGAATCCCAGCCCTCCGTATCGGATGAACTGCCTATTCCCTCGGCCATTGGACAGGGAACCAACAGCTTTACCGCTGTGGGTCTGACCCGCTATGTAGCTACCGTGGCGAATGGAGGTAGCTGCTATGACCTGACATTGGTTGACCATGTGCAGGATACCGAAGAGAATATTCTGATGAGTAATGAACCTGTATTGCGCAGTATCGTGGAGATGCCCATAGAGTACTGGAATGCCATACGATTGGGAATGCGCCGGGTAGTGGAAGGAAAGAGTTATTTTAACGGCCTGCCGATAATGGTGGCCGGGAAAACGGGTACTGCGCAGCAGGTTGCTTCTCGCCCCAACCATGCGCTTTTTGTGGGCTATGCCCCTTATGATGATCCGGAGATTGCCATTACTGTCCGGATCCCCTTTGGATATTCCTCTGATTATGCGGCCCAGACAGCCAAGGATATGATCTCCTATTATTACGGCCTGGAGGAAGAAGAGGATATTGTCAACGGCATGGCGGACACCCCGGAGGCAGGCGTCTCCAATAATGAAATATAGAGTGGAATTCTCAATAAGGAGATAGAACATTGAAGGATGCAGTGATGATCAAAAGTTATCAAAACGGTATTAATCTGATATTCAAAGAGGATATTCCCTTTGAAGAGATTATCGGAGAATTGTCGGCAAAGCTCAGCAGTTCCCGCAGCTTTTTCGGTAATGCGGATGTAGCGCTGTCCTATGAGGGGCGCCTGTTGGATCACAGTCAGGAGGTAGCCCTGGTGGAGGCGATCCGCCAGTCCAGCGATCTGAATCTTATCTGTATTGTAGGAAGGGATGAGGAGACCAACAAGCGCTATATCAAAGCCATACAGAAGGTACAGGAGAAGCTTCCCACCGGCAGCGAGGGACAGCTGCATAAGGGATCTCTGAAAAACAGCGAGGTATTGGAGACGGATAACAATATCGTCATTTTGGGGGATGTGTACCCGGGCAGTGCGGTAATGTCTTCAAAGAATATCATTATACTGGGGGGCCTCTACGGGGAGGCATATGCAGGCACTGACACCGGCGAAAAAGGGGCCTATATAGCAGCGCTTGAAATGGAGCCGGAAAGATTACATATCGGCGATTTCAAATATAAAAGCAGCAACAAACAGACAAAGTGGGGAATCCACCCTAAGGTACAGCCGAAAATTGCATATGTAAAGAACAGTAAGATTGTTATGGAACCGCTTACCAAGGAGATACTGGATACCTTTTAAACTTGATTTTAAATGGGTCCGGGCGACGATTATGATTGCTGTCACAGAGCAGCAGAATGGAGGAATTATGAGCGAAGTAATTGTCGTCACATCAGGTAAAGGAGGTGTGGGTAAGACCACCACATCTGCAAACGTTGGAACTGGTCTTGCAAAGGCAGGGAAAAAGGTATGTCTGATCGATACGGATATCGGCCTGCGCAATCTGGATGTGGTCATGGGACTGGAGAACCGGATTGTCTATAATCTGGTGGATGTGGTAGAAGGAAGCTGCCGGGTAAAACAAGCGCTAATTCGCGATAAACGCAATCCCGGGCTTTATCTCATGCCTTCTGCCCAGACCAGGGATAAAAGTGCAGTTACCCCCGGTCAGATGATCAAGGTGATCGAGCACCTGAAGGAGCAGTTTGATTATATCATTTTAGACTGTCCGGCAGGCATTGAACAGGGCTTTCAGAATGCAATTGCAGGGGCAAACAGAGCGTTGGTGGTCACTACTCCGGAAGTATCGGCTATCCGGGATGCAGACCGGATCATAGGGCTGCTGGAGGCCAATGGTTTCCAGCAGATGGATTTGATTATCAACAGGCTGCGCATGGATATGGTGAAAAAAGGAGATATGATGTCCGCTGCAGATGTGGTGGATATCCTGGCCATACCCCTTATCGGCATTATTCCCGATGATGAGAATGTGGTGATCAGCACCAACCAGGGCGAGCCGCTGGTAGGCAGCAACACTCCGGCAGGAGCGGCATATTACAATGT
>CALWLO010000102.1 GCA_944381545.1 uncultured Acetatifactor sp.
TGCCTCAAAAGTAGCGCGCAGTCCGCCGGAAGGGAAAGAGGATGCATCCGGCTCGCCCTTGATCAGCTCCTTGCCGGAAAACTCCATGAGCATTTTCCCCTCGCTGTCAGGATGAGAAACAAACGCATCATGCTTCTCCGCAGTGATCCCGGTCAGCGGCTGGAACCAGTGGGTATAATGGGTAGCGCCATTCTCCACAGCCCAATCCTTCATGGCCTTAGCCACCACATCAGCAGCTGCCAGAGACAGTTCTCCGCCCTGCTCCATCACATGCTTCACTTCTTTGAATACCTGCTTGGGCAGTCTCTCTTTCATCTTGCCCATAGTAAATACTTTGCTGCCAAAAAGCTCTTCCACGTTTAATACTTCGCTCATACTCTTTACTCCCTTTCCTCTTAGATTTCCTCCGTAATCTTAAAAAAAATGTCCCAAAGTAAATGTATTTACTTTTGGAACATCATTGTTCTAAGATACTTATAGTGGAGCGTTGCCCCGTTTTCTATAAAATACACTTATTTTTCAAAAAAATCAATACCTAATTTGTATTTTTTCACTTTTTGCAAAAAATTACCTGTTATCAGACTCTTTGTTGGTAACATTGTACACCCGAAGCAGATCATATTGCTCCGCACCCGCAGACAGCTGCAGCCAGATCCGCTGTTTGGAATGGGGGCAGCTTTCCACCGGCTGCAGACTGCCGTCGTACATGGCCTCTACGGTTACAGGAATATTGCTTCCGTCCGGCTTCATGATCTCGATCCTGTCCCCCACGCAGAACTTGTTGCGCTGAGTGATGCGGGCCAGCATCGTACCCGGCGCCGGCCCGCCGTCAGGCACTGCCGCATCGGGGGATTGCGGAGTAATCCCTGCCGCATCCGCCACCTCTTCGATGCTTCCCAGATAGATATATTCATTTACATAGGTATTGTTGTCATAGATCTGCGTATTCTCATCCGGCTTACCGAAATAAAAGCCCGTGGTAAACTGGCGGTAGGTACATTTGGAGATCTCTGACAGATACCAGTCCATATTTTCCCGGTATCTGTCCTCACTCTCAAAATAATCATCTATAGCCCTGCGGTAAGTACGGGCCACTGCCGCCACGTACAGGGCCGTCTTCATCCGCCCTTCGATCTTCAGGCTGTCTATGCCCGCCGCCGCCAGCTCCGGAATATACTCGATCATGCACAGATCCCGGGAGTTAAAAATATAAGTGCCCCGCTCATTCTCATACACCGGCAGATACTCGCCCGGCCGGGTCTCCTCCACCACCGCATATTTCCAGCGGCAGGGATGGGTGCAGGCGCCCTTGTTGGCGTCTCTCCCGGTAAAATAATTACTTAAAAGGCAGCGCCCGGAATAGGAGATACACATGGCGCCATGGACAAAGCTCTCGATCTCCATCTCCTCGGGAATATGACGGCGGATCTCTGCGATCTCCGCCAGGGACAGCTCCCGGGCGGAAACCACCCTCTTCGCCCCCAGCCGCCACCAGAATAGGTAAGTCTCATAATTGGTATTGTTGGCCTGGGTGGAGATATGGATCTCCACTTCGGGCCAGACCTTTCTGGCAATGGTAAACATACCGGGATCCGAAATGATCAGGGCATCCGTCTGCTGGGGCTGCATACGCTTCAGCTCGGCAAAATAGGCTTCCGCCCCCTCCAGGTCACCGTTATGGGCCAGAATATTAGCCGTCACATATACTTTCACCCCATGGGCATGGGCAAAGGCAATCCCCTCCGCCATCTCTGCCATGGAAAAGTTCCTGGCCTTGGCCCGCAGGCCAAAGGCTTCTCCTCCGATATAAACGGCATCTGCGCCAAAGCTCACCGCTGTCCGCAGCACCTCCAGACTGGAAGCCGGAATCAGAAGTTCCGGTTTTTTTCGCTGTGTCATAGCTTCCTTTCCGTGGGCATTTCAGGATATTCCTGCGATGCCGCACTTTACGCTCAGGGTAATCCCATCCCCCACCGGCAGAATACAGGTTTCCAGTTCCTGATGATGGGTCAGTTCGTACAGGTATTCCCGCATTCGGGCATGTATGGTACGGTTACGGCGGGTCACGGCAAACCGGGATTCCACCACGTCCCCATCCTGAAGCACATTATCCGACACCAGCAGCCCCCTGCCGGCGAGCAGCCGCAGAATATCCGGCAGGAAATGGATATACTGTCCCTTTGCTGCATCCATAAAGATCAGGTCATAAGGGCCTGCCAGCTCTTTTAACAGATCTGCCGCATCTCCTTCCAGCAGCGTAATCTGCCGCTCCCGCCCTGCCCTGGCAAAATTCTCCCTTGCCAGAGAAATCCTTTTTTCATATTTTTCAATGGTAGTAATATGGCAGTTTTCCGGGCCGTACTCACTCATAAGCAGCGCCGAAAATCCGATTGCCGTCCCTACCTCCAGGATCCGCATGGGCCGGTGTGCCGCCAGCAGGAACTTTAAAAATCCCTGCATCTGTTTACGGATAATGGGCACATCCGCCGCCAGAGCTTCTTTCTCCAGCTGATCCAAAAAAGGCGTGTTGCCTTTATCAAACGAATTCATAAAGGCAACCATTCTCTCATCCACAATCATGTACTTATTCGGCTCCTCACTCCTCTGACGGCGCATTCTCCCCGCTCAGATCCTCATCCGTTCCCACTGCATCTGCACCAGGATCATCCATGCCTGTTTCCTCAGCTTCCTCCGCTATAGGCTCATTGGTCATGGCCTCCATCATTTCCTCCACGGTCATGGCGGTGCTCAATTCAAATTTTCCTGTCTTCAGTTCCTTCTGGAACTCCGAAAAATAGTACTGCAGCACAAACAGCTTCTCATCCCGGATCAGCCCCTTGCTTAAGAACAGCTGCCCCATTTCCTGAGGCGTCATGCCTTCCGTGATCGTCACAACCACCGTCCGGCCTTCGCCACCGGACATGGGCGGTTCCTCAAAGATCCTGTACCCGTAGTCATAGGCCGCAACAGCTCCCCGGTAAATCATCAGAATCAACAGTACTGCAACTGCTACCTTCAATACGGTACCGCTTACAGCAGTTATCAGACTTCTTGCATTCATGCCAATATCACCATCCTCTACTCGAAGTTCAACTCTTCCGTAACGTGAAGGTTGATCTGCTGGATCATACGGCAAAGAGCCAGCTCCGCAGCCAGAAAATCAGATACCAGTGTATTTTCCCGGAAATCCGCATATTCCCGTTCAAACTGTTCAATCCGCTCAAATGCGATATCTTTATCGCTCTGCATCTCGAAATTCTTCCTGCGGTACTCATCAATCTGACGCTTAAGCTCCGGCTGCTGCTTGACCGTTGCAAGAACCGCCATATATTTTCTATATACCTTTGATCCCTTAATCGCAATGATCATGCTTTCAACCGCCTGATCCAGATCTTCTTCCAGTTTCATCATCAAATCCTCTCTGCCGGGCTACACTTCCATGATTATAGGCAGAATCATGGGACGTCTCTTGGTTTTTCTCCAGACATATTCACTCAGTGCATCTTTCGTCGTGCTCTTTAATTTACCCCAATCCGTAATTCCTCTGTCAATACAATTCGAAATAGCGCTGTCTACCACTTGATGCGCTTCCTCCATCAGCTCATCCGATTCCCTGACATAGACGAAGCCTCTGGAGACAATATCCGGGCCCGCCGCCAGCTGGCCTGTATACTTATCCAGGCTCATGACTACGATCAGGATTCCGTCCTCCGCCAGATGCTGCCTGTCACGCAGCACCACATTGCCCACATCGCCAACGCCCAGGCCGTCCACCAGGATACTGCCTACAGGCACCCGTCCGGTCACGCTTGCTTTATTTTCGTCCAGCTCCAGCACCTCGCCGGAAGACAGGATAAAGATATTCTCCTTATCGATCCCCAGATTCTCCGCTATTTTGGCCTGGGCTTTCAGGTGCTTATATTCACCATGAACAGGAACCGCATATTTGGGATGCACCAGGGTATAGATCAGTTTGATCTCTTCCTGACAGGCATGCCCGGATACATGGGTATCCTGGAAAATCACGTCCGCACCCTTACGCAGCAGCTCATTGATGACCCTGGTCACAGCTTTCTCATTGCCCGGTATGGGATTGGAAGAAAAGATAACCGTGTCTCCATGGCCGATGGTAATCTTTTTATGCATATTGCTGGCCATACGGCTCAGGGCAGCCATGCTCTCTCCCTGGCTGCCGGTAGTGATGATCACCTGCTGCTCGTCGGGACAATTTTTCAGCTGATCAATCTCAATCAGGGTATTTTCCGGGATACTGATACAGCCCAAATGGATCGCCGTCTCAATGATCGTTACCATGCTGCGCCCTTCCACAACCACCTTGCGCCCATACTTGTATGCCGAATTGATGATCTGCTGCACCCGATCCACATTGGAAGCAAAGGTCGCCACGAAAATACGGGTATTTTTGTGCTCTTCAAACAGGGTATCAAAGGTTTTGCCCACTGTCCGCTCGGAGGGAGTAAATCCCGGCCGCTCCGCATTGGTGGAATCGCACATCAGCGCCAGCACGCCTTTCCTGCCGATCTCCGCAAAGCGGGGCAGATCAATGGCGTCACCAAATACCGGTGTATAGTCCACCTTGAAATCGCCGGTATGCACCACGATGCCCGCAGGAGAGTAAATTGCCAGTGCAGCGGCGTCCACAATACTGTGATTCGTCTTGATATATTCCACTCTGAACTGTCCTAAATTAATGGACTGTCCGAATTTTACCACCTTGCGTTTCGTTCCCTTCACCAGATTGTGCTCTTTCAGCTTATTCTCTATAATCCCCATGGTCAGCCGGGTGGCATAAACAGGCACATTTATTTCCTTTAATATATAAGGCAGAGCGCCAATATGATCCTCATGCCCATGGGTAATCACAAACCCCTTAACCTTATCCGCATTATCCTTCAGATAAGTAATATCCGGGATCACCAGGTCAATGCCCAGCATATCGTCCGCCGGGAATGCAAGACCGCAATCCACCACAATAATACTGTCTTCGTATTCAAAGGCAGTAATGTTCATACCGATCTGCTCCAAGCCGCCCAAAGGGATAATTTTCAGCTTGGAAGCACTTTTATTCTCTTTTTTCTTATTCAATGATATTCCTCCAAATCTTAGTTCCGGTTAAAGCCAGTCCAAAAAGACCCCGCCGCTCTCGGTGTCCGGCTTTAAAACCTATACAAATTCCACGTCCTCCAGCATGTTCTCAAACACACCTGCAACTGCTCTTAGTTCCTCGTCATCGGATACAATGACATACACGCTCTCCTCTTCCCCATCCTGCGACATATCCTTCAGAATCAGAGCCTCCCCGTCGCCCTCCTCAAAGTCCGTCACGAGAATGTAGTTATAGCCGCCGATCCTGGTCTGTTCCAGTACAAAGAAATCAACCGGGGCTTCACCGTCGGGATTAAAGGTAATTTTCTCTAACTTACTCAATTTTTTCCTCCCATTATTGCGTTCCGTAACCGTCGGGACAGTTACGGTTATGCGTACCGCAGTCACCCTTACTGCGCCTGCCTATTTAACTGCGGGCTTTACAATCCAAATACCCCTGCAGTATCAGGCTGGCGGCTATCCTATCCACATAGTCCTTGCGGTGTTCCCTGCGGATGCCGGCTTCCATCATAGCCTGATCCGCCGCCACAGTCGTCAGTCTCTCATCCCACAGCTTCACGGGCAGGCCTGTCCTCCGCTCCAGCCTGTCCTGAAACTCCCTGGTAAGCTGCGCACGTTCCCCTTCCGTGGCATTCATGTTCTTAGGCAGCCCCAATACAATCTCCTCTACCTGATATTCCAGAATCAGCTCCTCAATCCTGGCATAGGTCTGACGCAGCTTATTTTCCTCCTTACGCCGGATGATCTCCACACCCTGCGCAGTGATCCCCAGAGGATCACTGACGGCCACACCCACTGTTTTTGATCCGAAATCAAGCCCCATGATGCGCATAATGATTCCCCCGAATAGTACCTTATGAATTCTGTCTATGCATGCCACTGATTATGCCGGATGTACTCGGTCAGCAGCTCCTCTACCAGCTCGTCCCTTTCCACCTTCATGATCAGGCTCCGTGCGTTCTTGTGGCTGGTAATATAAGTGGGATCCCCGCTCATAATATATCCCACGATCTGGTTTACCGGGTCATAGCCCTTTTCCGTCAGTGCTTCATATACGGTGGAAAGGATCACTTTTACACCGGTTTCCGGCTCTGTCTGTACTTTGAAGTATTGTGTATTTCCTAAATCCTGCATATGTCCTCCACGATGTATCCTGCTATTTTCTTATCATACCCTATCCGTCACAAAATTTCAAGTCAAAGCTACAGCCGGATCGCAGCCTCAAGGCGCAGCTGTTACTAACCTTCAGCCAGCAATACCTCATCTGTGAGGAACCCCCTGATCCGTACCTTCTGCAGCCTGCCCCGCAGATCCTCCGGGGCAGGCTGCGCTACCCGGACATAATCCCTGGTATAGCCAACCTGATAAGTCCGCCCGTTAATTTCTCTGGCCTCCTCAAACAGTACCTCTGCATCCCTGTCTATGTATCTGCTGCGAAAGGCTGTGGACTGCACTGCCTCCAGCTGCTGCAGCACCCTGCTGCGGCTGCTTTTTACCCCGTCCGTCAGCTGGTCCGGCATCCTGTCAGCCGCCGTCCCCCTGCGCCGGGAATACTTAAATATATGCATCTCATAGAAGCCCACCCTCTCCAGGAACAGCCTGCAGGCTTCAAAATCCTCCTCTGTCTCCCCGGGAAAGCCGACGATCACGTCCGTGGTAATGGCGGGATGGTCATAAAATCTGCGCAGAATCTCTACACTCTGGAAGTATTCCCCCGCAGTATAATGTCTATTCATCCTCTTCAATGTGGCATCGCAGCCGCTCTGCAGGGATAAATGAAAATGGGGGCATACTTTATTGCACGCTGCCAAACGGGCCGCAAAGCTTTCCGTAACGATCCTGGGCTCTAAGGAGCCCAGCCGGATTCGAGCCAGATCCTTAAGCTGCTGGATCTCCTCCACCAGCTCTATCAGCCTGGACTGCCCCCGGTAATCCCCCCGAAACGTCTCTTCTTCCCCTGTCAGATCAATCCCATAGGAGCTGATATGGATCCCTGTCAGCACCACCTCCCGGTAGCCCGCCGCCACCATCCCCCGAATCTCCTCCAGCACATCTTCTTTACGGCGGCTGCGAACCCTTCCTCTGGCATAGGGAATGATACAGTAGCTGCAGAACTGATTGCAGCCATCCTGGATCTTGATATACGCCCTGGTATGCTCCGCTGTTTTCTCCAGCCGCATCTCTTCATATTCATGGGTTTGATTGATGTCGATAATCGTGCTGCCCCCCAGCGTCTTATCCGGTAAGGGGGCCCGGGATGCCGCCCCCGCCTGCTGCCTCTCCCGGGACTGCAGATATTCCTCCAGAATCTGTGCAATATCCTTTTTACGGTTATTCCCGATAGCCAGATCAATGCCGGCATCCTTAAGTACTCTTTCCCGGCCTGTCTGCACATAGCAGCCGAGGGCCACCACCACGGCTTCGGGATTCAGCGCCCTTGCCCGATGCAACATCTGTCTGCTCTTACGGTCTGCAATATTTGTCACTGTACAGGTATTCACAATATAAATATCCGCTTTTGCTTCAAAAGGTACAATCTGGTAGCCCTTTTCTTGTAACATTTGCTGCACAACGTCCAGTTCATAAGAATTTACTTTGCATCCCAAATTATGAAATGCTACATTTTTCATAGTATTCCTCACTTTTTTTGTATTGTTTTCTCCTTGACTTTTATGCAATCTGCCGTTAATATGGAGACAGAAGGTATGACAAACATTAAGGAGGTAAAACAATGAAAACAGTACAGATTTCTTTAAATTCTATCGACAAGGTTAAGTCTTTCGTAAATGACATTACCAAGTTTGACTATGACTTCGACTTGGTATCCGGCAGATATGTGATCGATGCGAAGTCCATCATGGGCATCTTCAGCCTGGATCTTTCCAAGCCCATCGATCTGAACATCCATGCTGAAGACAATATTGATGATGTATTGGCTGCATTAGCGCCTTACACTCTGTAAAACATACTTTGACAATTATGGCTCGGGGCGCACTCGCATGCACCGGGCTATTATTATTTGTACATAACGATTCAGAGCCATGCGAATTGAATGGACTCTGAATCGTTACTATGACACAATAATCAGTTCATTCGTATCCAGTG
Organism: uncultured Acetatifactor sp.; assembly: GCA_944381545.1. GTDB lineage: Bacteria > Bacillota > Clostridia > Lachnospirales > Lachnospiraceae > Acetatifactor. The sequence goes on from CALWLO010000102.1 coordinate 8,233, forward strand.
CAGTCTGCATCAGCTCCCCCAGCTTTTCTTCCATATGCTTCTCATGCTTGCGAATGATATTCACATTGGGCTTGGTCACAGGATGCTTGGCCACAAATATGGTACAGCAGTCCTCAAAGGGCTGTATCGAGGTCTCATAGGTATCAATCTTCTTGGCTACCTCCACGATCTCCTCCTTATCAAAGCCGATCAGCGGACGATATACCGGCAGTTCGCACACCTCATTGGTGGCAATCAGAGAATTCATAGTCTGGGAAGCCACCTGGCCGATGCTCTCGCCGGTGATCAGGCCCAGACACTCTGTTTTCTTCGCAATGGCCTCTGCGATCCGCATCATGTAGCGGCGCATGATGATCGTCAGTTCCTCGTGCGGCGCATTCTCATAGATATACAGCTGAATATCCGTAAAATTGATGACATGCAAATAAATAGGGCCTGTATACCGGGATACCAGTCTGGCCAGATCCACTACCTTCTGCTTCGCCCGGTCACTGGTATAGGGCGGCGCATGAAAGTATACAGCGTCAATTTTGACGCCCCTCTTGGCAATCATATATCCGGCTACCGGGGAGTCAATTCCGCCGGATAACAGCAGCATGGCCTTGCCGCCGGTGCCCACAGGCATTCCTCCGGGGCCGGGGATGATCTCGGAATAAACATATATTTTCTCCCGCACCTCAATATTCAGCAGAATATCCGGCCGATGCACATCCACCTGCAGCTCCGGAAAGGCTTTCAGGAGCGCCTCCCCCATATCCCGATTGATTTCCATAGAATCCTTAGGATAGTTCTTGCGGCTGCGTCTGGCATTCACCTTGAAGGTCTTATGCTTGTCCGGGTACACCTCATCCAGATACCGCACCACTCTTTCGCAAAGCTTCTCCCAGCCCTCGTCCTCCACATAGATCACCGGGCAGATTCCCCAAATGCCAAATACTCTTTTCAGATGCTCCACTGTTTCGTCAAAGTCAAACGTACTCTGCGCTTCCACAAAAATACGCCCCATGGTCTTGCGGATCGTAAATTCTCCCTCACACTTTTTCAGGGCATACTTGATCTGCTGAATCAGCGCATCCTCAAACAGGTATCTGTTTTTTCCCTTAATGCCGATCTCGGCATATTTGATTAAAAATGCTGTAAACATAGATTTCCTCACTTACTTTTCCATGGCGGGGGCGTATTTGCCCCCGGCCTGCTATCTGCGCATGTATTTTCGCAACACTGGAATCATATCATACATTGCGTCCAATGTATAGTCGATTTCTTCCCGGGTGGTATAAACGGAAAAGCTGAGCCGTATCGTACTGTCCCACA
>CALWLO010000103.1 GCA_944381545.1 uncultured Acetatifactor sp.
AAAAGGAAAAAAAAAAGAAAAAAAAAAACAAAAAACAAAAAAAAACAAAAAAAAAAAAAATAATAAAAAATAAAAAAGAAGAGTTTGAAAAATATATGCCGCGCAGCAAGAGAGGTATACGCACATGGGAATAAAAAATAAAGAATAAAGAGAAAGTATGTGTGCTGGGTTACTCTGCGGCGAAAGAAATCTTCGGCAGCGCTTATGATGCTTACGATGGAGAAATCTACATTGACAACAGACGCTATGTGGTGACGGGTGTACTGTCGGAAATGGGGACGGTGGCTTCGGGAATCAGTCCCGATACATCCATATTTATCCCTTATGAGACAGGAATCAAATACATTACAGGCAGCAGTATCAGTCCTACAGTAACAGTGATTGCTGAGGATGTAAACCAGGTGAATACGATAATGGCCGATGTGGAGACAACGCTGGCGGACAGCTACCCCAATTCCACATTTACCATTTCCGATGCGGGCACTAAAATGGAGGCGGCGTCAGCCTCCAATGAGACCCTTACGCTGCTGCTGATCTCCATGGCGGTGATTGTCTTTATTGTGGGGGGTATCGGCATCATGAACGTGCTGTTCGTGTCTGTAAAAGAACGTACCAATGAAATCGGTATTCTGAAAGCGCTGGGATGTTCCCGTAAGGATATTTTGCTGGAATTCCTGCTGGAGGCCAGCTTTACCAGCCTGGTAGGGGCGGTGCTGGGCGTGCTTGTGGCGCTGGGAATTACCCCACTGGTGGAAACCTTTTCCATACGGGTGTCCTTATCGGTAACGGGAGCGGTGCTCTCGCTGCTCTTTGGCGTAATTACCGGAAGCATCTTCGGATTCTATCCTGCTTTTAAGGCATCCCGGCTGATTCCGGTGGTGGCGCTGAATCAGGAGTAGGCATCATAGCTAGGGGCTTTTGACCCTAGCATCATTCTTATTGGTGCATATCGCAGGCATGACCTGCGATATGCAGGAAAGCGGGAAAAGTGATGATTAAAATGAAGGGTATTAACAAGGGATATATGTTGGGGGAGGAAAAGCTTCCTATCCTGAAAAATATTGATTTCTCGGTAGAAAAGGGGGAATATGTAGCGATCCTGGGGCCATCCGGTTCCGGCAAAACAACGCTGATGAACATTCTGGGCTGCATGGATGAGATGGACAGCGGAGAATATTTTCTGGATGGAATGGCAATCCATGAAACCAGACAGAATGCACTGACAAAGGTGAGGAATGAAAAAATAGGGTTTATTTTTCAGAATTATCAGCTGATTCCCACCTATAATGTAATGCAGAATATTATTATGCCTTTGCTGATGAGAGGCATGAGCCATCAGGAGGCCCAAAAGCAGTGCCGCAAGACTATCGAGCTGCTGGGTCTGGAGCACCGCATCGGCCACAGGCCCTCGGAGCTGTCCGGTGGGCAGAAGCAGCGGGTTTCCATTGCCAGGGCCTTGGTGGGCAGGCCTGCTATCCTGCTGGCTGACGAGCCTACCGGAGCCCTGGATCAGTCCAGCGGCAGGGATGTGCTGAAGCTTTTCAGGGAACTGAACGAGATGGGGAATACCATTGTCATGATTACCCATGATCTGAATGTGGCAAAGTCCGCCGGAAGGATCGTACGTATCGTGGACGGGCAGCTTTATGAGGGCGAGTCTCTAAAAAATATGGTTTATTAGAGAAAGGAATTATGATATAATGACCTTATTCTAGGCAGGAAACGGAGAAAGAATATGTTAAGGGCAGCAGCGGTATTCAGTGATCATATGGTTCTTCAGAGAAATAAGAAAATCTGTGTATTTGGCGAGGGCGTCACCGGAAGGGAGATTACCGTGACGCTGGGGCAGGACTGCGCATATGCCAGATGCCGGGACGGGAGCTGGAAGGTTTATCTGCCGGAGCGTGAAGCTCAGGAGAACCTGTGCATGGTAATCAGCGATGGAGAAGAAAGTATCCGTTTTACGGATATTGCCATAGGTGAGGTATGGCTGGCCGGCGGGCAGTCCAATATGGAGCTGGAGCTGAAGGATGCCGAGGGAGGTGCGGAGCTTTTAAAACAGGGTAATTTTCCCCAGGTGCGTTTTTATTACACGCCCAAACTGGCATATAAGAATGAAGCTTACGAGGAAGAGGAAAGGAAATCTCACTGGGAATTATTTGAGGAGAGGGATGCGGCCAAATGGTCTGCGGTGGGCTTCTTTTTTGCCCGGGAGCTGGCCCGTAAGCTGAAGGTCACCGTGGGTGTCATCGGCTGTAACTGGGGAGGAACCTCCGCAAGCTGCTGGATGAGCCGTGAGACGATTTTGTCCCGGGAGCTGACCCGCAGCTACATAGAGGAGTATGAAAGCTCCGGGCTGATTGCCAAACCGGAGGCAGAGCAGATCCGGGAGTATCAGAACTACCAGAAATACCAGGAGGAGTGGGATAAAAAAGCGGCGGCGGTCTATGAGAAAGAGCCCATGATGCCTTTTGACCGGGTGCAGGAGTTGATCGGGCCCTGCCAATACCCCGGGCCTATGAACTGTGCCAATTTTACCAGACCGGCGGGGCTTTATGAGACCATGCTGAAAAGGGTAATGCCCTATACCCTAAGAGGTTTTCTGTATTATCAAGGGGAAAGTGACGATCATAAGCCGGAGAGCTATTATGCGCTGCTTACCGGCCTGATCGGGCAGTGGCGCCGGGACTGGGGCGATGACAGGCTGCCGTTTCTGCTGGTGCAGCTTCCCATGCACAGATACCAGCATGATCCGGACACGAAGAACTGGTGCATCATAAGGGAAAGCCAGATGCGGGCATATCATACCCTCCGCAATACGGGAATAGCGGTGGTTATCGACTGCGGGCAGTTCCATGAGATTCATCCCAAAAATAAAAAGCCTGTGGGAGAGCGGCTTGCGCTGCAGGCGCTGGCAGGTGTTTATCATCTGATTTCCGAAAGGGAAGCTTTTGGCCCCATCTACCGGGATTTCCTGTACCGGGATCAGGGAATGGAGATTACCTTTGATTATGCGGAAGACGGTTTTGTCTGCAGTGAGGAAAGCCCCGCAGGTTTTGAACTGGCAGGGACTGACGGTATATTTAGAGCGGCGGAAGCGGTTTTTGAGGGAAATAAGGTTTTTCTGCAGGCAAAGGAGCTTCAGGAGCCGTTGATGGCCAGATATCTGTGGACAAATTATGGCGAGGTGACTGTGTTTGGCGCAAATGGCCTGCCTATGGCGCCATTCAGAACCCACAGCTTTGTCTGAGCGGAAAAGGTTCTTTTCGGAAAGCCCGTTTTGTTATCATTTTTGGAGATGACAAAGATACCGTAGCCTTCAGTGTGCTGACAGGTGACAGGAAGGAGCATGACATGAGAATTGCAGACTATATATCGCCCAACCCGGCAGAGATGATTTTCTGCAGCGCTGCCATAAATCAGAATTATATGGTGCAGATGGGAGATGAATATTTTTACCGTTTTATGGGTAAAACCATTGGGATTTGTTTGGCGGACTATATTCATCCCCAGCTCCTGGACGAATTTCGGGAGGCCTGCGACAACTTGAAAGAGGGAGAATCCGTGAGGCTTTTGACGGCTATGCATGGTATGGAAAAAGAGTACCAGCAGGTAGATATCCTCATCAGCAGTCAGGGACACAGGGTTCAGGGAGAGCCGGTGCTGGATCTGACGATTTATAATGTGTTTACCATTGAGAGCCAATATCTGGATACCTCTAATGATGCTAACAGATATCGTACCTTTCTGTCCCTGTATCATGATTATCTGTTTGATTATGATGTGGAATTAGATATTATCACGATATTCCGTTATGTGAGCATCAAACCTATCATATTGCTCAAATGCAGTCTGAAAAAGTTTCGGGAGAGAGTTACGGCCATGTATCCCCGGGCAACCTATCGGGAATGGCTGGAGGATTTCTGCAGGCATCTGCTCAATGCCCAGGAGTATTTTGATTGCACTCTTAGGGGGCCTGTACCCCGTAACACGGAAAAAACCGGACTTTTTCATATCGAAGGGAAAGTGATCTACAAGCATAATAAGGAGCGGGTGGTAGTGGGGATCCTGCGGCTGCTGGATCAAAAGGATGAGGATGTATTGCCCTTTTACGCCACCGCAGAGGGAAAGGATTCCTTTACCGGGCTGTTGAATAAGAAAGCATGTGCCGAATACGTGGCGGATACACTGGCCGACAGCGAAGACAGGCATTACATGGCGATCATTGATATCGATAATTTTAAAATGATTAATGATACCCAGGGGCATATGTATGGAGATCAGGTGATTTCCCAGGTGGCCTCCATTATCAACAGCACGCTGAATGGCCGGGGGATTGTGGGCCGTTTCGGCGGGGATGAATTTTTCATCTTTACCAACTGGATCACCACAGAGATACAGCTGCGGGCCATTCTGACCTCGATTCGTAAAAGGGTTCAGAATTTTTTTGAGAATCAGAGTCAGAATTGTAAGGTTACCCTGTCCATTGGCGTCAGTCTGGCCCCTGTGGATGGCAGCACCTATAATGAGTTGTTCCGGAAAGCGGATAAATGTCTGTATCTGGCAAAGTATAAAGGAAAAAACCGCTTTGTGATCTACGATGAGGATAAGCATGGGAATCTGGAGAGGGATGACAAATCCTTCCTCCATACCATGGACCCCCTGGAAAAAGCGGAATACCTGGCCGTTACGGTTGCGGATATGAGTATGCGCCTGTTTGCGGAAGGGACAGAGCCCTTGGAGGAGATCATAGATCAGCTGCGCACTGCTTTTGAGTTTGACGGTGTGCGGATTCATCGCTCCGGACAGAAGGAGCCGCTGTATATCAGCGGTGATTATCCTCTGATACCGGATATGTTTCCGTTTATTGGCGGGGATGAGCTGGCCGGGCAGCTGGATCATCCCCATTATCTCATTGCCAGTCATATTAATAATCTGGAAGGAATAAACAGGAAGCTGTACGATACGCTGACAGCCAGTGGGGTCAAGGGTACTATGTGCTTCTGTTATCCGGACAAATCAGGAACAAACCTGTATTTTTTCTATGAAGTGTTTAACTTTCAGCCGCCTTGTCCGGAATCGAATAAAAATTCACTGATTACGATCAGCAGGATTATAGCTGGTATTTTATAAGGAAAGAGAAGGGAGAAGCAGTTTATGCTTTTCCCTCCTCTTTATAATAAGCCTTTACCCGGATGGCCTGATTATAGTCACCAAAATCCTCTCCGAACAGAGTACAGCCGCCCACATTGGCAGTATCCTTAGGTACCTCAAATCGAAAGGTGATATAACTGTTATAATTCAGATTCAGATCCTGAATCGTCACATTGGAAATCTTATTATTGCCGTCAATAAAACATCCCTTATCATTGATAATCAGCGTTTTTAAGAGTCCGTACTGGTTCAGCAGCTCCGGCCACCAGGAAGGACAGAGGTATCCCTTGCGGGCACCGTAATCGCCGGGACTTACCCACATTCCCAGATGGATCCCGTTAATGGAAAAGTGGATATCTGAAGGGTAATCCTCGTTGTATTCCGGGCATTCCGAGGAGATCTCAAAGGAAATCTGCAGCTCTGTCAGAAGCTGCCCGGACTGCAGATGGTTGGGCAGATTGTATTCCACATAGCCGCTGCTGAACCATAGGATCCCGGCCTTGAAACGATCCGGGAAGGAGAATACCCGGGCGTCGTCAAGAGAACCGATAATTTCCTTATTTGTTGCCAGTCCGCAGGTGGGCATTACGTTACAGGCGGTATAGTAACCGACCTGGATATCGTCGGTGTAGCAGCGGCGCAATTCCCTGACGGGCGCAAGATCCACCATCAGGCGGTCATACCGGGGACGAATGATTTTCATGGTGCCCCTTTTGCCGGAGGTAGTGTGGATCTTTACCAGCCCGGCTTCCTCCAGCTTGCTTACATGCATGGAAATAGCGCCGTTGGTCAGTCCCAGGGCCTCTGCCAGATCATTCATGTTCAGCTGGTCATTCTGATAGATCATTTCCATGATTTTCAGACGCATGGGAGTACTCAATGCTTTAAATACGTTTTCTGCTTCCCCAATAGATTGAAAATATAACATGCTGTGCTCCTTTTCCCAGTAATAGTGATATTTTTATTATAGCATCCATTAAAATAAAGTCAATTCTAAAATAGTTTAAAACGAGATAATTTTTGAAAAAAATTTTTCATTTTAAGAAAAAGATGCCTAAAAATGGGTAAAAAAAACTGTGAAAATTGTTTTTACAGATTCTATTGACATTGAATCAAATTCATAATACTATTATCTCAATTAAAAGAAAAAATGTAGTATTTCAGTGAATAATAAAACAAAAAGGAGGAATACGTTTATGGCAAAATTGTATGTCAATCCGAAACATCAGTTGGGGCATATTAACCCGGAGCTTCAGGGTCACTTTTCAGAGCATCTGGGAAGATGCATCTATGAGGGGCTTTATGTGGGCCAGGATTCTGATATTCCCAATACCAACGGTATGCGCAATGATGTGGTGGAAGCGCTGAAGGAGATGCAGATTCCCGTACTGCGCTGGCCCGGCGGCTGTTTTGCGGACGAGTATCACTGGAAGGACGGTATCGGGCCTAAGGAGAGCCGCAAGAAGATGATCAATACGCACTGGGGCGGTGTGGTAGAAGATAACAGCTTCGGCACACATGAGTTTATGGAGCTGTGCCGTCAGCTGGGCTGTAAGACCTATATCAACGGCAATGTAGGCAGCGGCACGGTGCAGGAGATGAGCGAGTGGGTAGAGTATATGACCTTTGAAGGGGTATCCCCAATGGCGGATCTGCGCACCCGCAACGGGCATCCTGAGAGCTGGAGGGTGGACTATTTCGGAGTGGGCAATGAGAACTGGGGCTGCGGCGGCAACATGACACCGGAGTATTACGGCAATCTGTACCGCAGATATCAAACCTATGTAAGGAATTACAAAAAGGGCGAGGAGATCTATAAGATTTGCTGCGGCCCCAACGCCGATGATTATCATTGGACGGAGGGTGTGCTGAAGACCACCCATGACCATGCCCAGAGTGCCCACGGCTTTATGAACGGCCTGTCCCTGCATTATTATACGGTTCCCGACAGCTGGGAGAACAAGGGAGGCGCCCTGGTATTTGACGAGGAAAAATATTACAAGACGCTGAATAAGACATTATATATGGAGCAGCTGATTAAGGGCCACGGCGCCATCATGGATCAGTATGACCCGGAGAAAAAGATCGGCCTGATTGTGGATGAATGGGGCACCTGGTATGAGGTGGAGCCCGGTACCAATCCCGGCTTCCTGTACCAGCAGAATACCATGAGGGATGCGCTGGTGGCCGGGATCAACCTGAATATTTTCAATAAGCATTGCGACCGTGTGAAGATGGCAAATATTGCCCAGCTGGTGAATGTGCTCCAGGCGGTGATTCTGACGGAGGGGGAGAAGATGATCAAGACCCCTACGTACCATGTATTTCATATGTATAAGTACCATCAGGATGCAGAGCTTTTAGAGAGCTATGTGGAGACGCAGCAGATCGGCTCAGAGGGCTGCAGGGTGCCGAATCTCCATGAGTCCGCATCCCTGGGTAAGGACGGCCGTATCCATGTGACCCTGAACAATCTCTCTGTAACAGATAGCTATGAGATTGAGGCAGTGTTTACAGAAACCGATATTCAGGGTGTGGAAGGCACGATTCTGACAGGAGACATGCATGCCCACAACACCTTTGAGGAGCCCGATGCCGTACATACCGAGAAGTTTGACCAGGTGGCGGTCTCCGGCCAGAACCTGAAATTCACGATACCGCCCTGCAGTGTGCTGCATCTGGCGGTGGAGATTTAGGCCTGTAAGATGCTATTGAAAAGGCTGCCGCAAAAGCAGAAGAGAATCTGCCGGAGCGGCAGTTTTTTGGAAAAATTTTACGTGCATTTTCATCGGAGCTCTGTTATGCTAATAGTAGATTTTCAGGAAAACGGAGGGATATACAATGAAATTCAGTAATGGTTGTTGGCTGCAGAAAGAAGGCTGCGGATGCTTTGCGCCCACGGAGGCTTATTTTACCAAGGTGACGGATACAGAGGTAAGTATCTGTGCGCCCACCGGCAATATTAACAGCAAGGGGGCGACCCTGGGCGGGATCAATCTGACGGTGAAGATCACCTCACCCAGAGTGAATGTGCTGCGGGTACAGACCTATCATCATTTGGGCGCAGTGACCTGCGAGCCTGCTTTTGAGCTGAATCTTCAGGAGTGCCCGCTGGAGGTAACTCAGGACGGGGAAAAGATCGTCATTACAAGCGGCAGTCTGTCTCTGGAGATCACCAAAAAGCCCTGGGCCATGACTTATAAGCGGAACGGTAAGCTGCTGACCCGCAGCGCAGGTAAGGATCTGGCGCTGATGAAGACCGACTGGAAGGGTGAGTACTACGATAAGGGAGACAATGTGGAGACCTATATGCGCCAGCAGCTTTCCCTGGGTGTGGGAGAACTGCTCTACGGCACGGGTGAGCATTTTACGCCCTTTGTGAAGAACGGCCAGAGTATAGAGATTTGGAATGCCGACGGCGGTACCAGCACGGATCAGGCTTATAAAAATATCCCTTTTTATCTTTCCAACAAGGGATACGGCGTGCTGATCAACCATCCGGAGAGAGTATCCATGGAGCTGGGCACTGAAATGGTGACCCGTGCGGAATTCTCCGTAGAGGGCGGTTATCTGGACTATATGCTCTTTGACGGTCCCAGCATGAAGGAGGTACTGACTGCTTATACGGATATCACCGGTAAGCCTTCTTTGCCTGCACCCTGGACCTTTGGCCTTTGGCTGTCCACCTCCTTTACTACCAGCTATGATGAGAAGACGGTGATGAGCTTTATTGACGGTATGCTGGATCGGGGCATTCCCCTGCGGACCTTCCATTTTGACTGCTGCTGGATGAAGGAGTTCCACTGGTCGGATTTTCTCTGGGACGAGCGCATTTTCCCGGATCCGGAGGGCCTGCTGCGGCGCATCAAGGAGAAGGGCCTGAATATCTGTGTGTGGATCAACTCCTATATTGCCCAAGAGTCCTATCTGTTCAAGGAGGGCATGGAAAAGGGATATTTTATTAAGCGTCCTAACGGCCAGGTATTTCAGTGGGATATGTGGCAGCCGGGTATGGCCCTGGTGGACTTCACCAATCCCCAGGCCTGGAAATGGTTCCAGGACAAGCTGGAGGTGCTGCTGGATATGGGTGTGGACTGCTTTAAGACCGATTTCGGAGAGAGGATTCCCACCGAAGCAGTGTACTATGACGGCTCCGACCCGAAGAAGATGCATAATTACTATACCTATTTATATAATAAATGTGTCTATGAGCTGCTGGAGAGAAAGAGGGGCAAGGGGGAAGCGGTGCTGTTTGCCCGTTCCGCTACTGTGGGCGGCCAGAAGTTCCCGGTACACTGGGGCGGCGACTGTTGGTCGGATTATGAATCCATGGAGGAGAGTCTGCGGGGCGGCTTAAGCCTGATGATAA
>CALWLO010000104.1 GCA_944381545.1 uncultured Acetatifactor sp.
ACTTTGATAAAAAAATGCAGATATCCGCAAAAATTTCATGAACATTATTGACTTATAAGAGGAGAGAATGCTATATTCCCGTCTTTGACAGTTGACGGGAGAAAAAATCGCTGTATCCCTTGTATTTACTGGGCTACAGCGATTTCTGCCGTTGTTGCGAACTATAGTAATTTATTCCTTCCCCTTACTTTTTTTCTGGATTGTTCTCATTTTACTTTTGGTTATGAATTGATAGTCGGTCCGGAATCCGCAGGCCTCGTGAAGATCATCGGTGATTACTTCCCGTTTATACAGCGGGATAAATCCCTGTTCCTGTATCTCGGCAAAATTCATTGCTTTCAGCGTGCCCAGCAGTTCTTCGCAGGTGTATTTCAAATCCAGTTTTTTCTCAAGGTAACGGTAGATGGTTAATGCAAGGAAACAGATCAGGAAATGTGCCCTGATCCGGTTCTCTTCCCGTAGATAAACCGGCCTTGCAGAAAAATCTGTTTTCATGATCCGGAAACATTCTTCGATCTGCCATCTGCCTTCACTTACTTTTAAAATATCGCCGACCTCATCATCCAAAAGATCTGTGCATACTGCATAGAGCCCATCATACTGCGCCTCTTCCGCAATCTTATCCTCATCCAGATACTGCCTGATATCCGCAGCTTCCCCATCTTTTGTAACAGCCATCTTTCCAATGAAACGTGCCGGATCATTCGGGTTCTTCCGGTTCTTTTTTGTCTTCCCCGAATCCAGCATTTTTTGTGCCCGCTCAACCTGTTTGTCACGGATGGATTTCTGATACAGAGCATACTTTGGGGAATAAGTTATGATTAAACGCTGGTGCAGTTTTTTTGTAGTATAGGGTTCGTCCTTGTAATAAAGCCCTTTGTCATCTTCCGGTAGTTTTGTGATATCCACAGGCGTGTCATCGGAGATCCGTTTAAATCCCTGAGGGCTTAGCGCCCACTCCTTTTCTTCCTTTGCCAGTTTTTTGATCGACTGGGTGACGATATAAGCCCGCTCTCCCATATGGTTGTATTCCCGGATAGATTCCGAGCCAAGCCCGGCATCGCTGCAATAAATAAATTTCTGGCATCCGAAATCCCCAAGGACTTTTTTCTCCAGCGGCTTCAGCGATGTCTGCTCGTTTGCATTCCCCGGGAAGAGGGAGAAGGCGAGAGGAATCCCGTCCCCATCCATGAACAGCCCCATTTGAATAATCGGGTTTGGTCTGTGCTCTTTGCTCTTCCCGTATTTCTTACTGCCATCTTCCTGTTCAATCTCAAAGTAATAATTCGAGCAGTCGTAGTAAAGGATCTTATCATTTCTTTGACCCATGAAATGGCTGTTTTTATAGACTTCAGCCTGAATGAGATCGCATTCAGCGCCAAGTACATCCAATGTGCGGTATACATCATGAAGCTGATAGGAAGGTTTTTCCAAGAACTCCGATGCAGCTTTATAGGAAGAACGCTTGCTGCAGGGCTCCAGAATCCTTGCATAGATCAAGTCAGAAAGGATTGCATTGATGTCATATTTAAACTTATATTTTTGCTTTAATTTCCGGCAGATCTTATTCATCTGCATTTGGTAATAGATCGATTGAAGAAAAAGATAGCCGCCCCGGTAAAAGACCTGTCTGTCATGATCTAACTGCCTGTCTGCATGAAAAGGAATTAACACCGTTTTCATTTCTTTTTCTTTTTTATATTTTTCGGTTTCTATTTTCACTTCATTCTTTGCCCATGCAAGAACATCATCTCTTGTCGGACCATGCTCAACTAAAAGCTGTTCTAAAGTTCCCAGCTTGCGGACAATCATGGAAGAAGTACTGCCATTTGCTTTTACAAAAGACTTGCAGATATAAAAGGATTCTGCGTTTTTTGATTTTGATATGTGAAGATTCATAGATAATCCCTCCTTACCCCTTATTATATCATACAATAACATAAAATAACATAGATAAAAACAAAAAATTTGACACAAAAAAAGCAGGTTTTATGAGGCCTGCAAGTACTTTTTTTATTATGCAGCTGTCAAACTCCCGGGTTTACGGGATGCAGTACAACATCTTCTTCGGAAGAAGAAACAAAAACATTGACACTGGCGGTTTTTAAAAATGAATTTGGTGGCAATACTCTGCCGGAAAGATCCAGTTTGTTACAATGGGTGGAACTGTACAACGAGAATCATTCCGATGTAAAGATTGAAATTGTAAATTATCTGGAGAATTACTCGACCCCATACGAAGCCCTCAATCAGATTAAAATGGAAATCAGCGCTGGAAATGGCCCCGATATGATTAATTTTGGCAGACAATATTCGCCGCTTGACGCTTCCTCAGGAATAATGGCTGATTTATATCCTTTCCTACAGAACGATAAGTCCTTCAATAAGCAGGATTTTTACTATAATATTTTGAAAGCCTTTGAAGTAGGAGACAGCCTGTACGTGCTCGTGCCCAATTATACAATAGAATCATATGCTACGACGAACAAGGAACTTGTCGGTTTGGAAAGTATGGATATCAGGCAGTTAGTTGATGCCTATAATACATTGGATGAGGAAAGTATTCTTTTTCCCGGAGAGACCAAAAAGACTGTTTTTGGGATGATTTGTTATGGAAGTTTGGAAAACTACCTCGACTGGGATAAGGGCACATGTTATTTTAACGGTGAAAGTTTTAAAGAGATTTTACATTTTGCCAATCAATTTCCGCTGAATCTGAATTGGGAAAATGACGATTCAGCAAAAAACATTTTCATGGAGGGCAATGCTCTTTTATATCCTGTCTCCATTGACAGTGTTTATGAAATAACGAGAACAAGAATGCTTTTGGGGGAGACGCCCACCTATATCGGTTATCCATTTGATTCAGGATATGGGAACATGGCGGCAATTTCTGATCTGGCATTGGGTATCAGTTCAACCAGCCAAAACAAGGAAGAAGCATGGGAATTTTTAAGAAGTCTGCTTGACAGTGGCTTTCAGGATAGCATTAAAAACGGATTACCAATTCGAGTCAGTTCATTGGAACAAAGGCTGGAGGATGCAATGCAAGTAGAATATGACGAAAATGGTGAAAAAGTAGCAAAGGAAGTTTCACGTTTCGCCGATGAAGAACCTGATTATATATATGAAATATCCGCTGAAGATGCAGAAGCCTTAAAGTCAATACTCTACAAAATTGAGCATAACGCAACGGTAGATCGAAATTTGTATAACATTTTATTAGAGGAAGTAGATTATTTGTTCAACGATGGCCGGAATGTGGATGATGTCGCAGACATTATTCAAAACCGGGCAAGCGTTTATATTAGTGAAAGCAAATAAATGCGTCTGACACAGAAAGGAGCAGGCAACTCGTCCTGCTCCTCCTTTTTTGTCTTAAGAAGATCAACGGATCCAAAAACAAAATTGGATCTCTCCGGCTGCATCAATCTCATAGGCAGGCTCCGGTCCCGTCCCCCAGCTGTCCCGTCCCCCTAAGCCTCTCACTGCGCCCAGCACGCAGAGCACCGTGCGTCTGGCAGGAGGCAGCTCCTCCTGATGCAGCGCATTTTCCAGTTCCAGTGCCGTATAGGGCAGGCAGGAGAAGGCAAAGGGGGCATCCTCCATGCCGATCTCCAGGAAATCATCCTCTTTTCCGCAAGGCGGTGCCAGAGGGCCCTTGGTCACATTGCTCATGCCGGCGCCGGGACGGATCCTTACCCAGCGGCTCTCCATATGCACCCCGCAGTCCTGGGGCACCAGATAAGGAGTAACCGGCAGTCCTTCCACCTCATAGATTCCCGGTATGCCTCCCGCCATACGATCCGGATAGGTCTCTCCTGACAGGCCTTCATAGGTAAACCCTGCTGCCAGGGTGGGCAGCACAAAGCGCAGACCGAACAGAGGCAGCCCCGGAAGTCCTTCCCGACCGCAATAATGCACATTCATCCGGATCCGGCCATCCCCTTCCACCCGGTAGCTCACCTCCACCGCAGCAGCGGGCACGGTAATGGTCTCGTAAGTATAGCAGATCTCTGCCAGCGCAGCCCTTTCCGTACCATGATAACGGTTATTGCCCCGGGGATCGGGCTGGCGTCTGTCCACGCCGTCCACCGTCACCCTTACCCCCCGGCAGCGGATAAACTGATCCGCCGCCAGCCACATGCCGCTGCGCAGGTGAAAACCATTCCCCCGGTCATTATCCGTCAGCGCCCGCCAGAAGGTAGGCTTTGGCGGACGATAGAGCCACTCCCGGCCGTTTTTCACCAGGGATTCCATGCCTCCTGCGCCATAGGAAAAGAGATAGGAAAAGCCCTGCCCCCGCAGTCCCAGGCTGCAGTCTCCGTAGACCACGCACATCTCTTTACTGATATTGTCCATAGTAATATTTCACCTCCTGCAGTGCCGGTTTCGGCGTTCTGTCCGCAAACAGAAGCCCGTTGCCGGAAAATTCATAATCCGACGGTCTGTCATCAAAATCACCGCCATAGCGCAGTACCCTGCGTCCTGTCACCGGATCCTCCACCTCTATAGCCTGATCCACATAATCCCAGATAAAGCCGCCCTGATACATATCAAACCGGTCCAGAAGCTCCATATAGGATCTCATCCCGCCCAGGGAATTGCCCATATCATGCATATATTCGCAGAGAATAAAGGGTTTTTTCGGATGCTCCGACAGATACTCTGCGATCTTTTCCGGCCACTCATACATCCGGCTCTCCACATCCGAGATCTGATCTTCATAGGCACGGTTATGCACTACTCCCTCATAGTGTACCAGGCGGTCAGGATCTTTTTCTTTGAAAAAGGCATGCATCGCCGCCAGATTGTCTCCTGCATAGGATTCATTGCCCAGTGACCACATCAGGATAGCCGGATGATTTTTAAAGGTTTCAAAATGGGTCCTGGCACGATCCAGCACCGCCTCCCGCCAGGCCGGAAAGCTGCCGGGAACATTCCAGGAGGGTTCATCCCCACCGGGCTTCTGCCAGGATCCATGGGTCTCCAGATTGGTCTCGGAGATCATATAGATGCCGTGGCTGTCACAGAGATAATACCAGGGAATCTGATTGGGATAATGACTGGTGCGCACCGCATTAATGTGGTTTTCCGTAAAGATACGGATATCGTATTCCATGTCCTGACGGCTGATCACCCTGCCGCCCTTAGCGCTCCATTCGTGCCGGTTTACCCCGTTAAAAATCAGACGCCTGCCATTTAGCCGCATCACCCTATCCACGATCTCGATCCGCCTGAAGCCGATGTCATAGGGCACCAGCTCCAGGATCCGCCCCTCCTCATCCAGCAGGGTGATCAGAAGCCGGTACAGATAGGGCCTGCGGTTATCCCAGGGGATCACCTCTCCCACCGCCGCCGGCTCCATATGGATCCGGCGGGCTGCAGGCAGCTGTCCCTGCCAGCGCAGGCTGCCTTCCCCATCCTGCAGCGTTATTTTCACCTGATACCCATGACCCGGCGTTTCTTCGCAAAGCGCCATGGCAGCTTTCCCCCAGCCGGAAAGCTCCAGTTCCAGCTCCAGACTGCCGGAGACATAATCCCCAAGCAAACGGGGCCTGGCCCAGAGATCCTCCACATGCAGGGCCGGCCGGGCGTACAGGTACACACTTCTGAAAATACCGAAGAAGCGGAAAAAATCCTGATCCTCCAAATAAGCGGCGCTGCTGCGCTTATGCACCTCCACCGCCAGCACATTGCCCTGCTCCCGGATATAGGGCGTCAGGTCAAACTCCGAAGGGGTGAAGCTGTCCTCCGCATAACCGATAAATTCCCCGTTCAGCCACAGATACATAGCCTGCTCCGCACCTTCAAAGCAGATCCGCACCGGCTTGCCGCACAGCGCCGGATCCAGGTCAAATATCCTTACATAGGAGCCCACCGGGTTATAGGCGGCCTGACTAAAGCTCCCGTCCCCTGCCCAGGCTGCAGCCCCGGTATCCTGCTCCGGCCAGGTACCCTCGATGGTGCAGGCAGGACGGCGAAACATATGTCCCTCCCAAGGATACATGACATTGATATAGTGGATTTTATCATAACCGGCCATTTCGATATGCATTGGCACCGGGATACTGTCCCAGCCGCTTCTGTCATAATCCTCCCGGTAAAACTCCGCCGGCCTGCTGCCTGCATTCACCGAGAAGCAGAACTGCCACTCCCCGTCCAGGCACTGCCGCAGCGTGAACTTTCCCGCCGCAAAACTTTCCTCATCCTCATAGAACCCATGGTCACTGTGGGCCGGGATCTGATTCACCCTAAATACCCGGGGATCATCCAGCCATCTGATATCTGCTTCCATCACTTGCCCTCCTTTTTACATATCCTATGATTGACTCCGCCGTTTTCCGCAGCCCGTCCGTGCTTTCCGGTTCTCATTCTGCTCCCGCAGGAGGCTTACGATCCTCCTATCCTCCTACGATTTTCGGGCTGTTGCTTCTATTGTAGACGGTTACGGATTTTTCGTCAATGGATCGCAGCAGCAATTGGGAAGATTGCTGGAGCAGCGCTGCTTTTTTGCCTTGCCGGTTCTGTAAGCAACATTGTTTTTTAATAAGAATACTATAAAAATTTAATTCCCATTTCCCCCTGCCTGCGATATAATGACCTTATTCCAGGCAGGAAACGGACGAATGCCCATCCATAACATGATTGCGAAGCAATTTAACATGCAGCTGCGGGGCTAACATTCCCGCAGCCATCATCTGGTGAATGTGCAGCACTCACCATGCAAAATATCATCATGAAAGATACGGAGGATTCCCATGGGACAGGATTTACCAACACAGGAAACAGAATTTAACCAGCTAATAACAGAATTGGCAAATAGCGGTTCTTTTTCAACCATCAAAAATATGTATGAGGCCTGGCAGGAGCTGATGAGCCGCTTTCGCTGCGCCATCATGGAGATAGAAACAAAGTTCCGGGTACTCAACGAACAATTTTCCCTGCTGCATGAACGCAACCCAATTGAAAATATCAAGACCCGGATCAAATCCCCTGAAAGCATCCGCAAAAAAATGGCAAAAAAGGGGCTGACCCCCACGTCTCTGGATTGTATTGAGGAAAATATAAAAGATATTGCCGGAATCCGTGTGATCTGCTCCTTTATTGACGATATTTATATGCTGGCGGACTGCCTGACATCGCAGGATGATATCACTCTGCTGGAGTGCAAGGATTATATTAAAAATCCCAAGGAAAACGGCTACCGCAGTCTTCATCTGATCGTAGAAGTACCCATTTTCCTGCAGAATGAGAAACGAAATATGAAGGTCGAGGTTCAGCTCCGAACCATCGCCATGGAGTTCTGGGCCAACCTGGAGCATCGGCTGCGCTATAAAAAGGATCTGCCCGAGGATGTCCTCCGCGCCACATCCGATGGACTGTACCAGTGCGCCGAGATCAGTGCCCAGCTGGATGAACATATGCAGCAGATTCGGAATGCCGTGGAGCAATAAGCTTTACTGCTACCGGAGCGTTTCCAGCGCCTCCAGAAGCGCAGCGAGATCATTCAGTATCTGCTGATCCATCAGGGAAATATCCCCTTCCGGCGGTATATATCCTTCCCAGAGCAGCTCCGCAGACCAGTCTGTAATCTGCTCTGGCTCCGGCAGCTTTCCGGTGATCTGCATCCGCATCTGAGGCCCTCCCAGATCCACCGTCACATCCAGTTCAGCGCCTTCCGGCAGCTGCAGAAGGTTCAGCCACTCAGAATCCCCTTTTTTCTCTGCGATTTGCCGTATGACCACCAGCCGTCTGTCCGAATCCGTAATATGATAAACCAGCTTCTGCTCATCACGGTCCCAGCGATCTGCCGCCAGAAGAACTGCGCACATCACCGGCAGGGACAGCTTCGACTGTATCCGTTTTATTTCCCCCAACATATCGGGAAACTCTCCCAGCTCCAATCCAAAGGCCTCCTCCAGCTGCTGCAGCGAAATATAATCTCCCATATTCCAATCAGGCAGCACCAGTGCCAGCAGCCCTGCCCTTTCCGTCAGGTAGGCATAGGCTCTGTCATAGACAATATGCAGATTCATTGCCTGACAGTCCCGGGTCAGATACAGCTGAGTCAGCAGCGTTCCCTGCTTCCCGTATACATCCAGTCTCATGACTTCGCCATCGAATCCGCCCTGCAGTGTCAGCTCCTGCCACTCTGCTTCCTCCAGCCCGGTAATCCGGGAAAGAATTTGCAGGAATTTCTGCTGATCCGCCGTAGCTTTCTGTATATCCAGGGTGATCTCCATAGTAACCGCACAGTTCTGCGCTGTCAGACTCCGCTGCAGGCGTCTTGCCGCAGGCACCAGCCGGATTCCCAGGATAATCCCTGCAGCAAGGATTAACAACAGCAACAGCGCCGGTATCCGCAATATCCAACGCTTCTTTTTCTTCTTAACAGGCCGCTTCATCATTCATCCTTTCTCCCTTATATATTCTTCTCTTACGCAAATTTATGTATATCCCATATCATTTTATCCACTTTGATTTTCCTTGCGAATTATTCCGTTTAATGCTACAGTTAATATATGTAAAAAATTGTACTTCGGAGGATTGATTATGTATCAGGATAATAAGATATGGATCGGCATGGCAGGTGAGGAAAAAGTGTACATATACCCCCGTATGGCAAACCGCCACGGCATGATTGCCGGCGCTACGGGTACTGGTAAGACCATTACCTTGAAAGTGCTGGCGGAGTCCTTCAGCGACTGCGGCGTACCCGTATTCCTGGCGGATGTAAAGGGGGATCTGGCAGGCATGTGCAGGCCGGGCACCATTTCCGAAAGTCTGCAGAAGCGCATTGATGCCATGGGTCTTGAGCGGGAGGGCTTTACATTCGACTCCTACCCCACCACCTACTGGGATGTCTATGGGCAGAAGGGCCTGCCGCTGCGTACCACCATATCTGAGATGGGGCCTCTGCTGCTTTCCCGGATCCTGGAGCTGAACGATACACAGACCGATATTCTGACCATTATCTTCAAAATTGCTGATGACCAGGGGCTGCTGCTCATCGATACCAAGGATCTGCGGGCCATGATTCAATATGCCGGAGAACATGCAAAAGAACTGGCATTGGAATACGGAAATATGTCCAAGCAAAGCCTGGGCGCCATCACCAGAGCCATTATTGCTCTGGAGAGCGAGGGCGGAGAGCTGTTTTTCAGTGAGCCTGCCCTGAATATTTCCGACTGGTTCTGCCGCAACCGGGAGGGCAAGGGGGTAATTCAGGTACTGGACTGCCAGACGCTGATCAATAAGCCCACCATGTACGCAACTTTCCTGCTGTGGATGCTGTCAGAGCTGTTTGAAGCCCTGCCGGAGGCCGGCGATCTGGACGCTCCCAGGATGGTATTTTTCTTTGATGAGGCTCATCTGCTGTTTGACAGCGCTCCCAAGTCCCTGCTGACCAAGATCGAGCAG
>CALWLO010000105.1 GCA_944381545.1 uncultured Acetatifactor sp.
CCGCCATCTTAACCATCAGCTCCACAGAAGCATTATATCTGCCGCTCTCAAAACGAGCAATATTGGATCTGGGAATACCGGAACGCCGGGATACCTGTTCCTGGGTCATCTTCTTGTCCTTACGCATACGTACATACTGATCCGCCAGCCTCTGCTTCATGTCACGCTGCTGGGTTTCAATCAATATCTTGTTGCCCTCCAGATCCAGAATATAGTCCATTGCTTCTCTCATAATGCTTCCTCCATTTTTATTAAAAATCTCATATATTATCATGTTATCACATACGAGATTTATGTCAATGAAAACTTTATAAATTTTCTATGGCATCCTGCCCTGCTTCCGCATATATTATAAAAAAACAGCCTAAAAGGTAAGATTGTTTATGAGAGATTACGCCACCCTTTCCATAGAAACCCATCTTTTCTTTGCAAGAATTATGAAAGAACACGCCTTTTTTCTGGAGGCCGGCTTTCCCTGCTGTGAAAAAGAATGGATCCAGGAGGCGGAGAATTTCCGCAGAAGCTTTGAGGAGCTTTTACAGGACACTCTTAAAATTGCAGAGGGGAACGTCCATGAAGCGGTTATCCGTTCAAACGAGCTGGTAACAGAGTTCACCTTCCCTGCCGAGGAAAGAACGGAGGCCCTAAGCGGTATTCCCATTGACAGCAGAATCACCAAAGCAACCTGCGCCCTGCAGGGCGGCTGCAGTAACGAAGAGGACTGTACCTTAAACCGTCAGGCAATGCAGCTCAACGAGCGGGCATACCGGCTCTTAGACGGGCTGATTTGCTTCAAGGAAAAAATCCTGTGTAAGGTAAAGGAAGGACAGCTGTATACGGCAAACTACCCGCTTCTCATCGAACACATCATGCGCGAAGCAAAACTGTACCGCGACATTATGGAGCAGCTTCTGTCCAACAGACGCATTTCCTATCAGAGATTCTATGAAATGGAGACCTTCTGGGATCAGATCATGATGGAACACGCCTGGTTCATCCGTGGGCTTCTTGATCCCTCACAGGCAAGACTGATCGAAACGGCGGATGATTTCTCCAAGGAATACGCCCTTCTGCTGGAAGCTGCCCGCCGTCAGGACTGCCGCGCCAATGCCCTGACAGAAAAAACACTGAAAGAGACCCTGAGATACAGGGATTTTAAAGCGGCGGGCACAAAAGGAATTCTTGACTGTGAGATTGCCTCCATTATTCTTCCCCTGCTGGCGGATCATGTCCTCAGAGAAGCCAACCATTATATCCGTATACTGGAAACCGGGCAGACGCGATAAGAGGATTTAAGCGGCCGATACTCCCGCTTCAGCAGGCAGATCTGCCGCTTAAGAATCTTTTCCTATACCAGCCTCTCTTTGCCATCAAGCACTGCCTCCGCCAGTGCGTTCCCCTCATACCGCAGCTTCAGAGAAAAAAAGTCCTGCCGCTCCGTAAGCAGCCTGAAAAAGATCTTATCCCCTTCCCAGATGGGCAGCTGCGTCACCTTCTCTTTGGGCACCCATTCCAGATCCCCCTCATCACAGTCGCCCATAGTACCCGTAAAGCCCTCCGCCGTATACAGGAACATATATTCCGGCTGCCATGCATCGGTCACAAAGGTGATCACACCACGCAGCCGGTAATCTGTCAATGTCAGCCCTGTCTCCTCCCTCACTTCCCGAAGCAGACACTCCTCCGGGGATTCTCCTTCTTGAAAATGACCGCCTATACCGATCCATTTATCTTTATTGATATCCTGCTGCTTTTTTACCCGATGCAGCATCAGGTAAGCATTCCCCTGTTCGATATAACACAGTGTCGTCAGATTCCCTGCCATTCTGCTCTCTCTTTCCTCCTTAATGCGCAAGTATGCTTAAACCCTCACACCTGTTTTGATACTTTTTTGGAGCGGAATTTTTTCACCTCATAAAGTCGTTCGTCTGCGGCGCTCAGCGCCTCCTCCAATGTCATCTGATCTCCCGGCTTAAGCACATATGCCCCGGCCGATACAGTAACATTATACTCTATATCACTGCTTTCATTGAAATGCCGGAAAGCTGCGTACAGCTGCTCCAGCACGTCCTGCCCATCCGCTTTGCCGTCATAAGGGCGGATACAGGCGAACTCATCTCCACCGATGCGCCCTGCCGCACCGCCTGGCTTTGATACCTCCGCCAGCTGCACGGCAATGGTCTTCAATGAAAAATCTCCCTCCTCATGACCATATCTGTCATTGATGATCTTCAGATTATTCATATCTACATATACTACCAGCACATTTCCTCCCTGCTGGCGGCACTGCTTAACAATCTGCCGCCCTTCCTCATACAGTCCCCGGCGGTTCAGGATCCCCGTCAGGCTGTCTGACTTGGACAGATTATCCAGCACAATATTATTTTCTTTCAGGATTGCCAGACTCTCCTCCAGCTCCTGCTGAATCTTCTGATTGGCACGCAGCAGATGGATCATCTTGGCGGCAGAGCTTAAGTGGCTGACCAGAAACTCCCCGCTTTCAAAGATGCTTTCCGACATCTCGCAAAGAATCACTCCCTGCAGGGTTTCATTGACGAACAGGGGAAAGAGCACCATGCATTCCTGCCGGAATCCTCTGTTTCCGGTAAAAAGCTCTTCCAGCTTTATCTTTTGCTCTATTGCCGGCACCAGCTGTACTTCTCCTGCCCGCAGCACCGCTTTCAGATACAGCTCCTCCGGTGCCCGGAAGGGATCTCCGGCCAGATGGGTAATGGGCTGTTCAAAGGTATAGATCCCTGCATTTTTCACATGCAGCCAGCTTAAATTCTCCAGAAGTATGCCATAGCTCTGATCCGTCCCTTTTTCAAACTGCAGGGTCTTCTGTACAAACAGCTTCATTTCAAAGCTATCCCTGATGCTCTGCTCCTGCATGATCCCCAGATTCTGATCCATCACCCGGATGATGCGCCGGTAGATCATGGAAAAAAGCTCCCTCTGCGCCTTGGTATAGGCATGCTCTGCCCCCATCAGCATTTTCTGCAGCCGGCGGAATACAATCAGCAGATTATCCACGTCGGCATAGGCAATCGTATCCGCATTCAGCAACTGCTCCAGCAAGCCTTTCACCTCCCAGATGCCCTCCTCCTGATCCTCATAAATGGATCGGATGCATCTGATCAATGCCTGAAAGTCCTGTCTGATCTGCTCTTCTGTATCCTGCATAACCTCATGCTTACAGCGATAAAACACATCGGTAAACCAGCTGTCTATCATGCGGCTATCAATGGTATTGTCCCACTGCTGCTCCTCCAGATTGCCAATGGAGTCCCTTCTGACAAACCGGGCAGGCAGCACCAGACTTTCCACAGTCTCACCCCGCATTTTTTTCAATACCAGCTTCAATGCATTTTCACCAAGCTCTACCGGATCCGCCTGCACGGAGGATAAAGGCGGCGATGCCTTGGCCGCCGCAGGAATATTGTCATATCCAAATACATGGATATCCCGGCCGATGCTCAGCTTTCTGCGCTTTAATTCCTCATATAATCCCAGAGCGGTGTCATCGTTGATGCAAAAAACTGCCTCCAGATCCGGATTATGATCCAGCAATCTGTTAAAGGCATCCCGGCTGTTCCTGGTCAGGTCACCAGCCTCATACATTTCCGCATGCACAGCCAGGCCATGTTCCTGCATCGTCTGGAAGAAAGCAGCTTTGCGGTCTCTTGCATCGGAATTATCCTCCGGACCGCCAATCATGCCGATCCGTGTACAATGCTTCTGTTCGATCAGACACTCCACCCCCTCCCGAACCCCTGAGAAATTATCAAAGTTCACACTCTCATAGCCGGGCAGCTGAGAAGCAATCAATACGCAGGGAATTCCCTCATACTGCTTCATCAGCTCCTCCATGCGCTCGGTAGTGGTAAAACAGCCGATACATCCGGCAGCCGCTATGATCCCATCCAGATTCTGTTTTCTGGCATAGGACAGAATCGTCCCATACTGATATTCATACATAATATCCCGATTAGCCGATACGTCACGATCCACATATTTCGCCGGAAAGATCACCAGATCCACATTATGCCTCTTTGCCGCTCTCATCGCACCCTTGCAGATCATTCTGGTAAAATCATCCATGATGCCGCTGACCAATATGCCAATCGTAATTCTTTTCTGCTTTTCTGCCATTATTCTTTACCCCTGATTATTTCCCGGTCTTTATAGTAGAACTTTCTGTCATGCTCATTGATTTCCCTCATAACCCTGCAGGGATTCCCCACGGCGACCACATTGGCCGGAATATCCCTGGTGACAACGCTTCCGGCGCCGATTACCGTATTATCCCAAATGGTAACACCCGGCATGATGATCGCTCCTGCGCCGATCCAGCAGTTTCTGCCGATATGAACCGGCATATTATATTGATACAGCTTCTCGCGAAGCTCCGGCCATATGGGGTGCCCCGCCGTAGCTATCGTTACGTTTGGCCCGATCATGGTATAGTCACCCACATAAATATGCGTATCATCTACACAGGTCAGGTGATAATTGGCGTAAACCATATTTCCGAAATGGCAGTGATGTCCGCCGAAATTGGCATAGAAGGGAGCCTCAATATACACTCCCTCGCCGCAGTCTCCCAGCATCTCCTTCAGCAGCTTCGTGCGTTTTTCAGTTTCCGACGGCCTGGTCAGGTTATACTCGCACAGCAGATCCTGATAAACTGCCTGCTCCTTCATAATCTCCTCGTCTCCCGGAAGATATAGCTCCCCGGTGTGCATTTTTTCTTTCATTGTACTCAAAGCCTCCTCAAACTGGACATATGATTTGTATTGTGCCTAAAGTGCCCCCGCTCCACCTGTCCCGTCTGTATTATATACGATTGGTAAGAAAAAATAAAGAACCATAATCGCAGAAAATGCCTATGGTTTTATACGGACAGATATGGTAAAATATATGACAGAAATTTTACTACGATAAAACCGCTTTAGGCAGAAGGGGACTGTATGGGCAATCTGACGGGTGACAACAGGGAGTGGCTGTGCCGGGAAGTTTTCCGGGCAATGGAAGAGGATAAAATAAAGGTATACTATCAGCCGCAGTTTGATGCGCTGACAGGGAAGCTCACCGGTGCGGAAGCGTTGGCGAGATGGATAAGCGAGGAAGGTTCGGTCGTCATGCCGGGCAGCTTTATTCCTGCACTGGAGCAGGGGGACGAGATCACACAGCTTGACTGGCATATGTTAAGGAAAGTTTGCCTGTTTCTGAAATGGCAGCAGGAAAGAGATGGGCATACCGTTCCGATAGCGGTGAATTTTTCGAGACAGCATGTAAAAGAGGAGCGCTTTGTCAGCAAGCTCTGTGAAATGGTAGATACCTATGGGATACCTCACAATAAGATCGAGATTGAGATTACAGAATCGGCTCTTGTCGGTCAGGAAGAAAAAATATCCGATTGGATTGAGGGAATTCGCAGGCAGGGATTCAGAGTCGCCATCGATGATTTCGGAAGCGGACTGTCTTCCCTGAGCCTTGTGAAAGATATCTCTGCGGATGTGCTGAAAATCGACAAATCTCTGCTCAGCCATAACTGCGAGGACGAAAAAGAGCGCATTGTACTGGAGAGCATTTTCTATTTCGCTCACAGGCTGAAGCTCACGACTGTGGCGGAGGGCGTGGAGACCAGGGAGCAGTTAGGCTTTCTCAGAACCTGCTCCTGCAAAGAGATCCAGGGCTTTTTGTTCGCAAAGCCAATGGAGCAGGAGGCATTTGCCGCGCTCTGCAGGAAAGGAAAAGCGGCTGCAGAGCAGGAAGACATTCTCAAGATCCAGGCGCCCTCCAGCGCCACACAGATGCTGTTAGACGCCGTGTTTATCCGGTATCCTCTGGTAATCCTGGCAAATCTTACGCGGAACAGCTTTTACATGATGGCGTACGAGGATTTTACATCCCACTGTTGCCCTTCCACCGGTGTGTTCGACGAACTGATCGCCCACGGCGCATCGACGATGCATCCGGAGGACCGTGAATTGTTCCGTACGACCTTTCAGATAGAAAATCTGATGGCAGCCCATGACCGGGGAGAACAGTGGGTCAGTGTTGTCACCCGGCAGATGGGAGATGACGGCATCTACCGGAGAGTGGAAACCACGGATTATTTTGTGAAGAATTCATCCGTTGATGATGTGCTGGTCATAGCGCTTTGTCATAATCTGGATGAAAGGTGATGTAACCCCAGGTCAATCGGCCCCACAGGCGCTGAACGTGAGGAGCACTGTTCTGCCGCCTGTGGGGCAAACGGCATACAAGATCTCGCCTGCGGCAGGTACGGTAATGCTGCTGCCCAATGGCACTGCCAATGCTGTGGGAGAGCACCGCCATGGACGCCTGATGCAGGATCGCCACAAAGGCCGGCACCGGATTCATCACACGCCAGATCCGGCCATCCGTTTCAGCCGTTCCGGGCATAAAAAGCCCGGAAAATAGTATATTTCCGAGCCTTTTTGCTGTATTCGTATAACTGATTATCTCTTGGAGAACTGAGGAGCACGACGGGCTGCCTTGAGGCCGTACTTCTTTCTCTCCTTCATACGAGGATCTCTCGTCAGGTAGCCAGCCTTCTTCAGGGTAGGTCTGTAATCCGCATCTGCCTGCAGCAGCGCTCTTGCCACACCATGTCTGATGGCGCCCGCCTGACCGGTGTATCCGCCGCCCTTTACATTTACGATAACGTCAAACTTATCTGCAGTCTCAGTAGCCACCAGAGGCTGACGAACGATAACCTTCAGAGTCTCCAGACCGAAATACTCATCCATACTTCTCTTATTGATGGTCACATCGCCCTTACCGGGTACCAGATATACTCTTGCGATGGACTTCTTTCTTCTGCCAGTTCCGTAGTATTTTGCTGTCTTAGCCATGATCTATTCTTCTCCTTTCCGTCCCTTAGAATGTCAGTACTTCAGGCTTCTGAGCTGCATGATTGTGCTCAGACCCTGCGTATACATGTAACTTGGTGTACATCTGTCTTCCTAAAGGTCCCTTGGGCAGCATACCCTTAACAGCCAGCTCGATTACCTGCTCGGGCTTCTTAGCCAGCTTCTCTCTTAAGGTAGTCTCCTTCATGCCGCCTACATAGTCGGAATGATGATGATATACTTTCTGATCTAACTTCTTACCGGTAACCTTGATCTTCTCTGCATTGATTACGATCACGTAATCGCCGCAATCCATATGAGGAGTAAAGATTGCCTTATTCTTACCTCTCAGCACCTTGGCAACCTCAGCTGCCAGACGGCCTAAGGTCTGATCTGTAGCGTCTACTACATACCACTTTCTATCGATAGTAGCTGGACTAGCCATAAATGTTTTCATTATGTTACCTCCGTATTACTTTGTCCTTCGACTTTTTGGCTGGCTCCTTCCGGTTCCGGGCTGCAGATGTCCGGCTACAGCTAAAAACGTTCCAAAGCCTGATTTACTTTATCTCTATGCCGCATCGGGGCTTTGACTCGGCATGAAGAAGCTACATATAAAATGACATAACAAACTCCGTCACAGTGATATATTATATTATAGGTTTTTTCCGCTGTCAATACGGTTTTAACAAATTTTGCTTATTGGTTGCTGATTTTAAGTCACAGTTCGGACATAAGAGGATAAGTACTGGGCATAGGTGCTTGCACACAATGCACAGGGATTTTCCTCTTATGGCTGAACTGTGACATTATAAAAACTCATATTGCACCAGCGTCAGTCCATTGGCCGGGGCAGTGGGGCCCGCCGCCCGGCGGTCGCAGGCGGCAAGAACCGCCTCCATGTCCTCAGGGCTGCGCTTTCCCCGGCCTACCTCCATCAGGGTTCCGGCAATGATTCGTACCATATTATACAAAAATCCGCCGCCGCAGATCCGCAGTACCAATTCAGGCCCCTGCTCCTCCAGTTTGACGGAATAAATGCACCGCACCGTGCTCTCCACCTGCGCTCCCGCCTGGCAGAAGCTCCTGAAGTCATGCTCGCCTTCCAGATACTGTGCCGCCCGGCGCATGGCATCCACATCCAACGCATGATAGGTAAAGTGCGTGTACAGCCTCCTGATGGGCATGGCGAATTCTGCCCGGTAGATCCGGTACTCATAGGTCTTACGGCTGACCACATGCCGGGGATGCCAATCCGGAGCCACCTCCTCGGAACACTGGATCCGTATATCCTCCGGCAGCCTCTGGTTCAATGCGTAAGAAATTTTTCCGGCGGGCATCCGGGCCGTCGTATCAAACACGGCAATATTGCCCAGAGCATGGACTCCTGCATCCGTGCGGCTGGCTCCGATAACCTGGATGGGTTCCCCCAGCAGCTCCGTCAGGCAGCGGTTCAGTTCACTCTCAATGGTGACGGCGTTATTCTGCAGCTGCCAGCCATGATACGCAGTTCCATCATAGGCTACTGTCAGACGCACCCGCTTTTTGCCATGTGGTTCCTCTCTCATCCGATTGTGCTCCTTTCCCCAGAACCCTTCTGCTTCCGGATAGCCATGTCCCGAATTGACGGAAGTCTCCGCTGCCGGTGACGCCCTTTCCTCTTCACCGATAGGCAGTCCAAGGGGAGACTGACTCCTACAGCAGCTTTCCCACTGCGATCTTGCACGCCAGATACAACAAAAGACAGAGATATGCCAGATAATCCCTTCTCTGGTAGATCAGAGGCTGCATTTTCGTTCTTCCCTCTCCGCCCCGATAACAGCGCGCCTCCATGGCCATAGCCAGATCGTTGGCCCGGCGGAAAGCGGAGATAAACAGGGGCACCAGCAGGGGCACCAGAGCCTTGGCCCGTTTGATCAGATTGCCGCTCTCAAAATCAGCGCCTCTGGCAATCTGCGCCTTCATGATCTTATCCGTCTCCTCCAATAATATAGGAATAAAACGCAGAGCAATGGACATCATCATCGCCACCTCATGCACCGGCACCTTGAACAGCTTTAAGGGCCGCAAGCCTTTTTCCATACCATCCGTCAGATTGTTGGGGGTAGTGGTCAGGGTCATGACGGATGATCCGATAATCAGAAAGCACAGGCGGATGGCCATAAATACTGCACTGTGCAGACCCTCCCGGGTAATGGTCAGTTTCCAGATGCTCACCAGCGCCTCGCCGGGGGTCAGAAAGAGGTTGAACACCACCGTGATCAACAGCAGGAACAGGATGGCTTTCATGCCCCGCACCATGAATTTAAAGGGTACATGGGACAGGCGGATCACCGTCCCCAGAAACAGCGCTGCCAGCACATATCCCGCTATATTTTCAAATAAAAACAGGGAAATAATATAAAGCAGTGTCCCCGCCAGCTTCACCCGGGGATCCAGCCTGTGGATCACGGACTCTGTCTGATAGTATTGTCCCATTGTAATATCTCTCAGCATAGTTTGCCTTT
>CALWLO010000106.1 GCA_944381545.1 uncultured Acetatifactor sp.
GGGAGTCGCTATGGGGTTCGTCGGCAACTACGCCCCTTGTGGACTTTCACCACAGACTGACGGCATGCCCGTCATACCCGAAAAAACGCCCTGCCGGAGCAGAGCGTCAATCGTACATCTTTATTAAACTGCCCGGAACATTTTTTGAGAAACAGGCTTTTTGCCTCCCAACTTTTCCTGCTCCTTTCGTGCATCCTCAACTTCCTGCACCCTCTTGAGTTCGTCCGTTGCATCTTGAAGTCCAAGATGCGTGTAGGTGTTGAGCGTAACCCCAATCTCGGGATGCCCCATAAGGTACTGCAAGGTCTTGGGATTCATTCCCGACCTTGCCATGTTGCTGCAGTAGGTGTGCCTGCAAATGTGAGACGTGATATTCGGCATCTGCACTCGGTAAATATCGTTGTATCTCTTTACCATGTGGTTGAATCGTACTATTTCAAAAGGCATAGGCGACCTCCCAATTCAAAAGCAGGTCGGTTAATCCTGCAACATATCCAAGTACATATCTAACCTCGCATTGATGTATCCTGCAAACAGATTTTCCATTGCAGAAAGATTATGTTTTACATGATACTCATCAAATGCATTGTAGTAGGCAATTCTATCTGTAAACTTAATATCAATAGGTGGGTATCCCTCTTTCATCAATTCAAGATTCACAAGCAATCTTCCGGTTCTACCATTGCCATCACAATACGAAACATAAGTCAAATTTCATTTTCATATTCAGATAGTTCTTCAAAATCATTTAATGAATTTGTATAGCCACGCCTTAGATAATCTTTGCCACCGTCAACAGAAACAGCACCACATTGACATGATTTAAAATCATGTCTATACTTACTTTCTATAACGTCACCGCAGTTTTTACATTTAATGCAATTTTTCTTAATTTTCTGCATAAGGGCACCTCTATATCATTTTATCACAGTTAAGTCCAATTTTCTCGATAATTTTCGATGTTTTTACAATCATCAAAGTGTCATTCTGACACTTTAGAAATCCGCTTCCTAATAAGCTATCCTAAAATAATCCAAATAAGATTTATATCTATCCTGTGCTGTCAAACAAGTATCTGTCAGGTAGCCTTTTTCGTTGTTCCATTCTTTCAGTCCTCGATAATAGTACAGCTTCAGATTGTCCTCGATAATGAACGGAACGATATTGTATTTCAGGCATTCCTTAAACATAATCAGTCTGCCGACACGGCCATTGCCGTCCTGGAAAGGATGGATTCGTTCAAATTTCACATGAAAGTCCAGAATATCTTCAAAGACCTTTTCTTCTTTGGCATTATAGTTTGACAATAACGCCTTCATTTTATCGGCAACTTCTTCTGGAAGTGCGGTATCCATGTCACCAACTTCATTAGGCAATTTCTTGTAATCACCAACAACAAACCAATCTTTCCTGGAATCGCTGGTACCATTCTTCAGAATAAGGTGAAGTTCCTTAATAAACTTCTCTGTTAAAGCTGCTCTTGCATTATCAATTATCATATCAATACAGCGAAAGTGATTTGCTGTTTCAATCACATCGTCCACGTTCAGCACTTCATTTTCTACGCCGATGGTATTGGTTTCGAAAATATATCTTGTCTGATCATGGGTCAGCCGGCTGCCCTCGATGTGGTTGGAATTGTATGTTAAATCAATCTGTGTTTTATGATAAATACCACCGGAATATTTACTTGCTTTCTGCTCCTGCAGAATATCCAGCAAGGTAACAGGATGTTCTTTCTTTTTATTAGAACGCTCCGGTTTTTCTGCATTTCCAGGAATATTCCAAGTCTTACCGGTAAGAAATGCACCTGGTACTCGTCCCTGAGCACAGTAGTTTCTTACGCTGCGCTCTGAAACATTCCACTTTTTTGCTATTTCAGTAACTGAAAGGTATCGCATCTGCTCTCCTCCGTTATAAATCGAATCAAAGATTTACTCTTATCTAATGTACAATATACCATATTATCGGCAATAAATTCAATCATTTTCGCATATTTATCTCGTATTTTTGCCGATTCCGGTAGATTTTCTATTTACAAAAAAACATATAACTCTCTTTGCTTTTTTATCCCTAATACCGATTAGATTGCAGATATATAAAGTTCTAATATCCATTTATTCATAATATTTCTTTTCCTTTGATAAATCTATGAAAAATTTTTATCCTTTAATGTATAAATCATATATCATTATATTGATAGTTGGTGTATCTTTTGATGCTAATTCTTTAGAAAAAATCCCCTTCCATTGGTTATGTTCAAGCCGAATAATACTTTTACACCTTTCCAATGTTTTTAAAACTGTATCAACATTATTGAGTTATGACACTCCAAAAAATCACAAAAAGGGATTCAGTTTAATTAACCGAATCCCACTGTAATTAACGAACTGTTACTCCCAAAGCTTTTAATTGCTTAATTACACCATCAAACATTTTACTTGAATCCTATTTCAAAAATGGTGTATTAAGCGCCCTTCCGCTTCATGAAACCAGTGATTTTATGGCAACAATCATTTTTTCAAAATCTGTTTTTTTAAATATGTATACTGCTTGTAAACAACACCTGACTCATCAAAAAAATTTCCCGTTTTCTGCAGCTAATACAGAACAATGTTGTAAATCTGCTTATAGTATAGCACTTCCTCCTCCGCTTCTCTCACTCTCCAGCATCCAGCTGACAATTTCCTGTTCAATCTTACAATCCTGTTCCAGCATAAACGCCATTTCTTCCGGATACATTCCTTTTTCCAGCAACGCTCCTGCTTTCTTCCTGTCGTTTTCCTCCATGCGCCTGCCATATTTCCGGTATTTTTCCAGTTCATCACGCCCCATGTGTATCGGCCTAAAATCAATCCCGGTCTTCTTCTTTAGATGCTCTATGATCAGAAATCCGTCCGGATCAAAATCGCCGAAATGAAACCACCGGATTCCCTTGTTCTGCTCCGCAATATGGGTCAGAAGACGCTGCTTGGCTGTATTGTGGTATCCGCTTAAAAACAGATAAAAATAGTCTTTCGCTTTCATTCGGTTAAAAGAAGTTAGATTTTCTATGGTCATAACCTGCAAACCATGAATGTCAATCCGCTCCAGTCTCTGCAGGCTTTCCGAGGAATAAGCTACCGGCGTATCCAGCGATAGTTCCACCGGCGGCAAACCACGGAAAGTCAGCGTAGCCTCTCCCTTTATGTATAAATAAGACGGATTACTGTAGATGCTATGCTCTCCCAGTATGATCTGCTCCTTTTCCCGTCTGTCGTCTACTCCCTCCAGAAGCTCTGCATAATCGCCATACTTCTGCAAAATACGGCATATGCGGGTTCGGTACTTTTTCTCAAACAGTTTGCTGTCGCCAAATCGTACAATCGACAGTTCCCTTTCCAAAAGCTCCTGTTTGTTTTCCAGTATAAAAAGACATAGCGGGAGCAACTCCATGGTTTCCTCCGGTGAGTATTCCGGTTTGCGCCCCAATTCCAGCAGACTGATCTGTTCCGTGCAAAATCTGGTCAGAACAGGGGACTTTCCCCTATAGCTTTTATAGAACAAAATCTGTTCCCTGATTCGGGCATTCTTGTCCTTTCTTCCCAAAATTTCATAACAGGCCGGTATCGCTTCCGAGTTCAGCAGGATTTTCTGAACCACCGTTCCTTTTCGTTCCAATCGGATGAGTTGTTCCCTTGCCAGTTCATCCAGTTCCGCTTCAAACAGATTGATCTTCTCCACATCTGCAAAATCGGAATCATACTCCTGCATAATGATATTCGGAGTAATGGAAAAAGTCTGATTCACCTGGTTTTCCCCTTTATAGGTCTTGCTGTTTTCATATTTATCCAACAGTGCAGAGAGCACTTCCCTCTGGGTCTTGTCTGCATTAAATTTCATTCTGTTTTATCAACCCTTCTACAACATTTGTGTAGCGTCCTGTGATGACAAGGCTTGCCGTAGAATCAATGAACTGCCCGATGCTGCTGATTTTTTCAGGCGGCGCAGCATAGATCACCTGGAAACCGTTTGCCTCCAGATATTTCACCATCTGCTCGATCCTCTCCCTTGACAATGCCGAAAACGCTTCGTCAATAAATGCCAGCCGTGCGCAGCAGCTTTGTCTCGGGTAATACTGCATCAAGCTGGCAGCCAGAATAATGAAATATGGTGTCTGCTTTTCTCCATTGCTGGCCGATCCCTGCTTTTTGGACAAATCCGCCGTAACCCGTGCATTGCCCTGATTGCTAATGATTTCCATATCATAGGAAAAATACTTCCGGTAATCCGTGTACTCGGTCTCATCCTCTTCTTCCAGAATGACGCTCATAAATTCCTGTATGTCATGTTCCATCTCCTCGTCATCCCGCATGGAATTCATGTATACCTCAGGCGAATCCATATAGTCCTTCAGCCGCCGGCAGATCCGGAAGAAAATAGTGCGGTCCGCCTTTTCTTTCATCACAAAACGATAGGTATCGTTGCCAAAAGGAAGCTGCTTTAATTCCTGGTTGATTGCTTCAATTTCCAGCTTTGCTTCCGTCACCGTCTCATTGATCTCAGCAACAAAATCATTCATAAAAGCGCTTTCCAACCGCTTTGATTGTTCTTCCAGCTGCGCCCTCACCTGCTCGATCTTCACATTTGCTATGCTACGATACTGCTCCCGGTAAAAGGGGATATACGCCGGCCCATACTGAAGCGTATCAATCTGGGTGATTCTGCAGTAGTCCAACTGGGCCTTTTCCATGCTTTTCCTGCTTTCATCAGCTTCCCCCCGCAGGTTTTTTACAGTCTTCTCTTTAATTACCCTGGTGCTGCCCTGACGTTTTTGCAGCTTGGCATACTCTTCCAGCATCGGCCGTTTCCATTCCAGATGCCTCAGACATTCGGCATCATACTGCTGCTGCAGGAGATAAATATCGGCGGCAAACTGTTTCAGTTGCTTCTCGCTATTAGAGATATGATCCTTGCATACGCTTATTTCCGAAATATTTCTATTATTATCATCCATGATCTCTTTAAAATAGTCTTTAGCACGCTGCTGCTCTTCTAACGCCGTAGCAAAATCCGGATTGCTCTTCACCCTGTCTATCGCCTGCTCTGTCTCCCTCTGCTCCTTCAATTGATCGGCCAGCTGCCGGGGTGCGGAAAACTGATAGGCATCCGCCCTCCAGATCACCTCATCGAGCTGTTTCAATTGCTTCTGGACAGACTGCTGCTTTTCCCGGATGGCGGGAAGCAGTTCATTCAACTCTTTCTGTCTGCGCAGCACCTCTTTTTTCTGCAGTTTAATTGCTTTTGACCCAAGGCATACTTTGGTATCCTTCATATCCATTCGAGACACTGCATAACTCTTTGCCAGCATTCCATCCTGCATCAATCCTCCTTTCGGATGATCGTGCAACTCTCTCAGATCATGGCAAAGATATATGCCGTTCAACAGATAATTGGCATACCGGCGGCCGTAAACATTGGGGATCACCAACTGCTCCGCTGCGCTGCCCGGTATGACTGTGGTATCCGGCAGCTTGTCCGTTAATACGATGGTTCCCGTGTGCATCTTATTCTCATGCAGAATTTCCAGCGTCTGATGACAATACTTTCCATCAACGATGATGTGGTAACGTTTGTTTCCGAGAAAGGTTTCGATCGCCATCCGCCAGTCCTCATTTTGAATATCCTGTACCAGCTCGGCAAAGGTCCGAACCTCCGTATGAATCCCCCGTTTGGCCAATTCCTGTGAAATGAGCGCTTTGGCCTCCGTGATCTTTCTTGGTTCAATCAGGCGATTGGATTCCAGCCTCGCCAGCTGTTCTGAAAGAGTTTCCAATTCCCTGGTAAGTTCCTTTTCATCATCCTTGATATGAACCCTTTCGTCCTGTAAAAGTACCTTTTTTCCATCCACAAATGTACAAAGCCGATGAAACAGGGCGCCTTTTTTCTCCTCCGCATATCCCGTTTCCGCCAGGTTTTCCATATATACTCTGTCCGTATCGGAGTCGATCCCCTCCTCAAGCAGCCACAGCAATCGTCCGGTCAGTATCTGCTGCAGCTCCTTCAGTTTGGCTGTCTCCTCCTCATACTTCACAATCCGAGGCTTTATTTCCCACAGGTGACGCTCCATCGCCTGAATGCTGGACTGCAGTTCTGAAAACAGCTCATTGGACTCCGCCGCCTGCAGCCGGGTACGTGCATATTCCAGCTGTTTTTCGATATCCGCCTTTTGCTGTTCCAACGATTGCAGACGCTGCTTCAAATCCTGCTGCAGCAGCACTTCCTGTTCTTTTTCCTCCTCCTTTCCCTTTACCTCCTGATAAAGTAGCATCAGCTCGCGAATCCCCAGCATTCTCATCTTCTTTTCATAGTCCTGGGTTTTCCGCTCGATTTCTTCCAGCTTTTCTTTTCCCTCCTGAAGCTCCTTATATGATTCCCGCAATTTTTCAAAATGATCCTTCTGCTCCCGCAGTTCTTTCAGTGAATCCACTTTCCCCGGTTCGAGAACGCATTCCTGAATAAACTGGTTGATGTTATTTTCCGGATTAAAAGCCATCATTTTTAACAGCTTTGCCCGGTACTTTTTCACATCACAGCGAAGTCCCAAAGCGCGCAAAACCTGTTCCGTCCCTTTGTCACGCCCCATAAAGTCCGATGCTTTCGGTTTCTTTTCCTTTATCATAAGCTCACGAGGCGGCGATACATAGAGTTTTTTATCTTTTGTCTTACAGAAATTGATCTCTTCCATCCGGGTATCTCTGCAAACAAACCAAGAGGATGATACATCGGATTCATTCGCCGATTCAATGCATACACCAACCACCAGATACATATCCTCAACCGGCGACCAGAATTCCATTGCAATATAACTCACCACGGCATCTTTCCGCAGATAGCGGTCGGCTCCATTGCTTTTTGTATCGCCTCGTACATATGCCGCAACTGTCCGGTCCCTGTCTTTTGCCGCCTTATTAAACTGGGTGTTTCCTGTCAACAGATACGTCATGGCATCCAGAATCGTGGATTTTCCGCTTCCGTTGACTCCCGTAAACAGGGTAGAACCCTCCAGACGCACGGTTATATTCTGAAAACGGGACCAGTTAAGCAGCAACAGCTTCGTCGCCGTCTTTCTATTCTTCTGACTCGTCCTCTTCTCCCGGTCCATCTTCTTCCTCCTCGTATTCCTGTCCCTTTTTATCCTTCATTCTCTGATTGGCAGTCTCTACAAATCTGACAAACTCATTTCCATCCAGCGCAAACTGGAGAGACGGATATAGGCGTATCAGACACTCCGGCTCTCCCACCTTTCCCTGCACATCAATCAGGCTGAAGCGCTCGAATAATGCCAGTATCTGTGTCATCAACGTTTTATCCATGGGATCCTTTAACCCGTATTTTTCCAGCTCATATTTCAGATCTACTACGGATACCAGAATCGACTGCACCAGACTTCCTGACCGGATGCGATCCACATATAATGTCCAAAGCGCACACAGCACAAGGCTCTCAGCCTTCTTCAAAACCAGATGATTGGTCTGTATTCTCCCGTTTTCAGATACATCCACACAGTTGCGCAGCATGATTACCCCGTTATCCCGGTCAAGGATCACGTCAAAACCGATATAGCCAAAATACCGGGAAAAAGGCTCCGGTCTTTTTGAAACAAAAAAATACGCTCGTTTATTCTCTTCATCCTTATCCCGGACAATAAATGTATGCTTCAGCAGCCGCCGGCAGATTTTCTGAAACTGTTCCTTTTCCGATGAGGTGTAACTATCCCAGTATTCCTGCATCTATCCTTTTTCCTTTCTGATTGTAAAATTGCGAAGAAGCATCTGCTCCGTTTCTATGTAGCCCTCTTCCGGTTCAACAACGTACCCGTTCTCCCCGCTATAGGCAACTGCCGACAGGCTTGCCAGAATATCGTTTTTACTCCGAATCGGAATGTGTGCACTGTCAATGAACTCCCGTTCTCCCATCAGCTGCTCCACATAGACTTTCATTTTCTCTCTGGAATATGGGTTATAGGCTTCCCTTTTCTGCGCCTGTCTTGCCTCTTCAATCTGCTCCTCCGTCATTTCCTCTATTTCCGTGACTGTCGCTTTTCTGATCTGCTGCTGTTTCCTCGGATATCGAAGCGACGCCATATCTATAAATTCATTTCTGTCCAGCAGAAATAATCCGTTCATATCCTGCGGCATATCATCTTTCATGCCGATATCCTGCATTTCTTCTATTATGTACTGAATGGTATTCTCCACCGCTCCCCGGATATCGGTTCCCCGGTTATAGATAAAACGCATCCTTCCTACCGCCACATGCAGATAAATATTGATCTTGTGTTTGATGTCTTTCATAATCCGGTCATAATCGTCCGTCAGAAATCTTTTCGTGGACTGAATCAGGGTTATGACCCTCTCTTCCGCTTCTTGTTCGGAGACCTCCTCTTCCACCACACAACCAATCACAAGCAATTCAAAGATTTCCGGATCTGACTGGAGGCGATCCAGCTGTTTCCGTATGATCCCCCGGTATACATGCATATTCTGCTGCTTCGTCAATCTGGTATATTCCTTAATAAAGCTACCCTCACAGTATTCAATGATATTTTCTGTCAGGCTCTCAAAGGTCCCCTCATTCACCATGCGTTCTATGATTTTACGGATAAAGGTAGCCAGCCTTTTTAAGGCTTTGGACAGCATTCTTGCATTCCGGTTGACCTGAATCAGTACATCGATATAAGGGTCATTTTTCCACATCTCTTCGTTTTGAAGAGTATTATAAATGGTATAAATATAGCTGGAAAATTCCTCTTTTTCCGGTTTTTTCAATTCAGCCAGAAATTCAGCCAGCCGAATTCCCGCTTCGGTCATGACAATATGTTTTTCATAAGTCATATCATCCGCTTCTTCCTCCAGCCAGCCGACATCCTGATCAGATAGCTTGCGGATCACTGCGCCCGCCATATCGTTGTAATTTCTGTTTTCTGCATGTTTTTCATCCTCTAATTGAACGTGATTTTCCATCAGATAGATCGCTAATGCGTCACGAACCCTGCTTCTGGGAATCCTGTAGGAAATTTCCCTGTCATATTCATCATAGATCACCTGCAGACAATCCGCATAGATTCGATGATTGCTGTTGCTTGCAAGATAGTTGAAAAAGCCAACCGGTATCACATCAAATAAATTCCGCATGATATCTGTCCCTCTCCTTGCCCTCTCCGTCTTAGATCAAAACATCCATATATGTCACCAGCGTCTCCAAAAATCCCGCATCGGCCTACTTCCGGGCAATGCTAGTATATAATAAATTAAGTAAATGACACATTTAATAAAATGTGGTATACTGAATTTATCATATGAAGAAATAGAG